>CAZFQM010000414.1:0-1504 GCA_964520995.1 uncultured Oscillospiraceae bacterium | reverse complement strand
CCGAGGTGTTTACCATAACGCTGGATAAGCGGGTGTTATACTTGATGCCCGCGCTGTCTACCCAACTGACCGTTTCCACCTGATTGGCAAACAGCTTGATTTCGCTGTAAAACAAGGAGGAATAAACGGTGTCCGACCACATCCAGCAAAAGCTGAACAGAAACACCGTGATTGCCATTGCCGTGGACATCGGCAGAACAATACGGATAAAGGTGGAGATATGTCCGCAACCGTCAATCCTTGCCGCCTCCACCAGCTCCTTGGGAATGCCGGTGTAAAATTGTCGCATGATAAAAATGAACAATCCGCCGCGAAAAACCGTTCCCGTGCTTGATAAAATCGCAACCGGCCAATAGCTGTCTACCAACCGCAACGGATGCCCCAGCAGGAGGGAAAAGATTCCCAGAATGTCAAAATCCCGAAACTTCGTATATAATCCCAACAAAACCGTCTGCGGCGGCAAAACGATGATGAAAATAACAATCGCAAACAAAAGCTTGCTTCCCGGGAAAGAATATCTCGCCAAGCCCCAGCCGACCATGCAGGAGCACAACACACTGCAAGCCGCCGCAATCAAAGAAACGGTGATTGTATTCAGCAAGGTTTTGCCGTACTCCACATACTGCAGGACGAATTTCAGATTGGACAGGGTCGGATTTCTGGGAATCATATTGACCGTGCTGTCCATTAAGTCCTCGTTGCTCATAAACATACTGAAAATTTTAATGATAAAGGGGTAGAGAATCGTAAAGGAAATGACCAGCAAAAACAGAAACTTAAAAAGAGTTGTCACCGTCTGCTGTGCCCGAAAGGCGGTTGCCCGACGATTCCATCGGCTTTGTAAAGAGTTCATCATGCTTTATTTTCACCTCTGCTCTTCATAGAACACCAATTTGTGCACTACGGCATATACAATTACGGTTAAAATCAAGATAAACCCAAAATAGATCCAGGACATCGCCGCCCCCTTGCCGAACCGAAAGGAAGTAAAGGTCTCGGAGTAAATGCTTTCCATAATGGGATTGGAAGATCTGGTAAAAGCATCAATCAGCGAATACAGGAGGTTTACCAAAATCATCGGGCTGATCATGGGAACGGTTATCTTCCAAAAGGACTCCCAGCCGGTAGCACCCTCGATCTGTGCCGCTTCGTAAACCGACGGAGAAATTGATTGCAGCCCTGCCAAAAAGATAACGATTTGCACACCCGATTGATTGATGACGGTGGAAATGCTGCCCAAAAGGGTCTCGATAAGCTCACTGATCGTCGGGGTAATGTTCAGCCGAATCAAATACTCGGAAATTTTCTCCGCCGTAAAGACACCACCCGCTTCACTGACCCCCGAATCAAAGGCGGTCATGCTCGACATACTTGCCGTCATAATATCGCCGGACATTACCGTCTCAAAATACCCCACCGACAAAATAACCGGAATAAACAGCACCAGACGGAAAAAGGCTCTTCCCGGCAGTTCCTTGGTTAACAGCACCGCAACAAATAATGA
>CAZFQM010000413.1:0-1508 GCA_964520995.1 uncultured Oscillospiraceae bacterium | reverse complement strand
AATGCTCTCGATAATATTTTCAAGGCTATCTAAAAATGCAAGCTGTGAATCGGTTAAATTGTCATCCTCCAAGCGGGCGGCAATCTCCTCGGCATAGGCGTTCAAGCCCTGCCGCAGTACCTTATCATAGCGAAGTGTCAGATGGCTGACAGAAGAAAAAACGTGTTTTCCTTTATATTTGGCGGGAACAACATGAAAAACAGCATCTCCCAGCGTTGCCGCACCGCAGATTTTCTCCTCCGTACAAATTCGAATCGGCGCATTTTCGGCGATTGTCCGAATCGCTCTGTCATATTTTTCCAAATCCGACAGAGTATCGAAATGTTCAAGCTCATCCAACGAGACAAAGCGATGCTCCATCGCGTCATCACCGTATTTTCCTTGTAGGGACGCAAATGCCCATTCTCTGGTTGCATTTTGCAAACGAATGGGGCGCGGTTCCCTTGCCGCAGTTCTGAACTCCATGCCTATCACCTCTGTTATTATTTTATCAAATAAATTGATTTTTCAAAGTATTATGCTATAATAAACTTGTATTATACTATACAATTACAGAGGAAACAGTATGGAAATCAAATCAATAGACATTAAAATATTATGGGCAGGCGGTCTGAAAGGAAACGCTGAAAATGTCACCCACTCGAAATCTTTGCCTTATCTTTCGATTGTTCAATCAATACACTGCTGTTATGAGATCGGCTTAGATGGAGCAACACCGCTTTACACCGAGGAGGGCGGCGCCTTTGTCACCCCCTCCGGCGCCATGCAAAGCATTACCCACCACAACGGAAGCAACGGATATATCGAGGCACACTGGGTCTTTATGCAGATTATCATCAATGAATTCTTCGAGCTTGAGGATCTGTTTCAGCTGCCGCTGCTTCTTTCCTCCGCCTATCGTAACAAGCTGTTTTCGCTGATTGACACCATCAAAAGCGATCCCCATCTCTGCCGAAAATATGCCGCTGCTTATCAGCTGACCGACATCCTGATTGCGAACTCTGTCCCTAAAAATTCCAATCGCAGAGACTCGGTAATCCTATTGAAAAGATATATCAATGAGCATTACAACGAAGTGATTACCAATGATGATTTGGCAAGAGTTGCGTTTTGCTCCACCCCGAATTTATACCGTATTTTCCAAAAAAGCTTTTCTCTTTCCCCGCACAATTACATCAACAAGGTGCGCCTGGAAAAGGCTCTGTTTCTTTTGGAGAGCAGCGATTATTCGGTTTCGGAAATAGCCGCCGAGGTCGGATTTGACGACCCGATTTACTATTCAAAGCTGTTTAAAAAGAGCTATCATCTTTCCCCGAAAAACTATCGTGAAAATTCCACTTCACGCAAGCAAGGAAAAAGATAATAGCTCAAGTCACTTTATCTGCACAAATCGGTATGACGGAATATCGCAGACGGTTGGTCGTTCGGTACCTCTTTTCCGCGAATCACCACCCGCTTGACCAGTTGCGTTCCGCGGATGTATTCCGGCTTACCCGGACAGAGCGGAT
>CAZFQM010000412.1:0-1516 GCA_964520995.1 uncultured Oscillospiraceae bacterium | reverse complement strand
GAGCTGACCGAGCGAAAAATCGTCGCGGAGGGAAGCGGGACGATTGACGCCTTGGAAAAAAGTGTGTTGGCTGAGCTTCCGTTTGATTCGTCCGCTCCGCGCTTTTACTCGATGGAATGGTACAGCGACGGCAAAAAGTATAAAAATCACTATTTGAGCGGAGAGCCGCCCTTTGATCTCCGTGAATATCTGAAATGTGCCGAGGAAATCGGTTTGTTGGAGGATTAAAAGGCAGCTGAATTTGGAAAGAGAAGTGATATCCGAATGAATATTACCGAAGTGGATCAAAATTTCAAGCAGGATGCCCAACTGCCCGAGCAGGATATCGTCTGGTATGATGCCAAGCAGGAGGCGTTCAAAATCTACGGAATTGCGAAAACAGAGGAGGATTATCTTCGTATGCCGCGGGAAGTTGCCGCGTCGGTAAGTGACGGTGTTGCATTCCTCTGCGATAATACTGCGGGGGTGCGGCTCAGATTCTGTACCGATTCGCCTTATATCGCGATAAAGGCGGTTTTTCCGCAGCTGTGCTGCTTTGCGCATATGCCGCTTACCGGTACTGCGGGGTTTGATCTGTATCGAGAGACACAGGGCAAACAAACCTTTGTGGGTACCTACATCCCGATTCCGAACCAAAATGAGGGGTTCTCGGGAATTTTATATCCGGAACGGGAAGAGGAAACCATGCAAAACTATCTGCTGAATTTCCCGCTTTACAATCCCGTGACAAAGCTCTATATCGGACTCAAGCGGGGAAGCGGTATTGCCGAACCGAACGGCTATCAAAACAGAAAGCCGGTGGTGTTTTACGGTTCCTCTATCACACAGGGCGGATGTGCCTCCCGCCCCGGAAATTGCTATCAAAATTTTCTTTCCCGCAGCTTAAATATGGATTATCTCTGTCTCGGCTTTTCGGGCAATGCCAAGGGCGAGCAAGAGATGGCGGATTATATGGCAGGGCTGGATATGTGCGCCTTTGTTTCGGATTATGACCACAATGCTCCCGATGCGGAGTACCTGCAAAGGACGCACTATGCGCTGTATGAAACCATTAGAAAACGAAATCCGAGCTTGCCCTATATCATGCTTTCTCACCCGAATCGGTCTATTAACGATGCGGTGTTGCGCCGCAAGGTCATAATGGAAAGCTACATAAAGGCGTTGGACAGCGGGGACAGGCAGGTCTATTTCGTTGACGGAGATGCGCTGTTTGCGGGGGAAGAGTATGACAGCTGTACGGTAGACGGCTGTCACCCGAATGATCTCGGATTCTACCGCATGGCGCAGGGCTTGCTTGCACCGCTTCGAGATATTTTGTATCGATGATTTTTGCGCAAAGTACAGCGACGGGAGGTTGGACGATGTATCAAATATCTGTTCCGATGATGTTTAATGAGCGTACCGATAAAGAAGAATTTCTGAAAGCACTGCAAAAAGCAGGTGCTTCCAGGGTGTTTTTGGCTTTGGGAATACTCTCCTATGATGATAAGGTAAATGAAAAGAATCTGGCATTGTT
>CAZFQM010000411.1:0-1539 GCA_964520995.1 uncultured Oscillospiraceae bacterium | reverse complement strand
GTATTCCGGTCTTTTTCGCACCGATGATTCATCGGCATTTGCTGGGCTTTGTCGCGGGCTTGGGACTCATCGCAGTGGTGCTGGTCGGCATTTGGATTTCGCAGGTCATGCACCGACAGCTGTTTGAACGCTGTATGGATATTGCGGTTTTCATGAGCATCCCGACGGCGATTATCTGCCTCGGTCAAAAGCTGCTCTCCTTTTTCACCATGAAGGGGTTGGACTACCGTGCAATGTCGGTCTTCTTCAATCCGAATTACTATGGTGCAATCATTGAGCTTGTCACCCTGATTTGCATCTACAAGATGCTGAACACCGATGTTCTCAAGCAAAAGCTGCTTTACTTTTCTGTCATCGGTATCAACTTTTTGGCATTATATATCGCAGACAGCTTTTCCGCATGGGCGGCAATCGGCGCCTCGGTATTTGCGCTGTTGTTTGTAACAAAGCAATACCGCTTTCTCGGCTGCTGCGCGGCAGTAGCGGCGGCGGCGGTTGTATTGGTCATCTTTGTCCCCGAAATTATGCCGCGGATGTCCTTTGTCGGGAAAACAATGTCGAAGCGGATGCACATCTGGAGCAACTCCTTTTACGGCTTTTTGGAAAATCCGCTCTTCGGAAAAGGAACCTTGTCCTACTTCTTGGTCAGTGCAAATGAGCTGCGTCCCTCCTATGTACAGCCGCACGCCCACAACATTATATTGGATGTGTTACTAAACTACGGCTTGCTGGGAACAGCGGCGATGGCTGCCTTTATCATCAAGCATTATGCCGTTCATTTCAAAAACATTTTAAAATCCGCAAACAAAATGCTTTATCTGTTTTTGTTTGCAGTGGTGGTTGCGGTTTGTGTGCATGGAATTACCGATGTCACGTTGCTGTGGCATCAAACCGGTCTGCTGGCATTATTCTTGTTCAGCGGATTACGTATGGAAAATAATGAACAGGAGGCGGAGGTTATTTTGCCGCTGGAATTACGTGCCGAGGTGCAAAAGGGGCTGACCGGCTTAGAGGGAGCCATTTTGATCCGACAAGAGGTCTTTATCAAGGAACAAGGCTTTGTAAACGAATTTGACGAGCATGACAAGGACGCATATCATGTTGTGCTGTATAATTACGATCAGCCTATCGCGACGGGACGAACCTTTTTAAATGAGGACGGCATTTATATCATCGGCAGGGTTGCCGTCAGAAAGGCGTTTCGCAAGCATCATGTCGGCAGTGTTGTGATTCGGGAGCTGGAAAAGCAGATTCGCGCACTGGGAGGAGAACGGGTCAAGCTTTCCGCTCAGCTGCAAGCGCAGGGCTTTTACGAAAAGCTGGGATATTCCGCACATGGCGCAGGATATTATGATGAGCACACCCCGCATATTGAAATGGTCAAAGAATTTTAACCTACCGTAAGGCCAACCGATTTGTTTCCAAGGCAAGCACAATGGCTCCCTACCGGGGGAAGCTTGCTTTGGAAACAAATTTTTTTAAAATCCGTAAATTCTCAAAGTAAATGCAACAGTACGAAAAAGTGGCATTTACCATAAG
>CAZFQM010000410.1:0-1549 GCA_964520995.1 uncultured Oscillospiraceae bacterium | reverse complement strand
GGGAAGGCGTGAAATCCGTTCAGAGACAGTACAATATCAAACGAGCCATCCTCAAAGGGCAATTCGCCCACATCTCCCTGCCGAAAGCTGACATTGTGCAATCCAAATCGGTTCGCCTTTTCCTGTGCCTTGAGCAGCATATCGGGGGAGTAGTCCAAGCAGGTGATTTCGGCATCCGACAGAGTCTTATACAGCGGCATGGTCAATATTCCCGTACCAACCGGAACCTCCAGCAGCCTTCCGTTAAAATTCGGTGGTATTCCGGCGAGAGCTCGGGTCAGGTATTCATCACATTCCGACTTTCCCATGCCCCATACCGCACGACAAACCGCCTTGCCGCTCACAGTCGAGCAGGTTATCATTCCGTCATAAAAATCGTTAGCTCCGGCTAACCGATAGGCATTTTGAATTGCTTCCCTTCGATCCACATTTTTCACTCCTTTAACCTGTGATACGCTACTCAATATTCGCCGCTTTTTGTACACTCGGCATAGGTCAGCGGAAAGCTCGCGTTGAGCACCTCGCTTTTTCTCACCGTCCAGCCCTGCTCTCGCAGAAAATCGAGATAGCCTTCGCTCGACCATTTGCTGTACTGCCGAAAGCCCACAACCTTCATAAAAAACGCTTTGATCTCTCCTCGAAAATCATTTTCCGCATGAGTAAAGGTCGGAGCGATCAGCACACCGTCATCCCTCAGCACACGCCGCATTTCCGCCAAAGCCCTTTCGGGGTTCGGCACGATGTGCAGAGCGTTGGACACGATCACCGCATCAAAGGAACGGTCGGCATATGGCAGACGGAACATATCCTGCACCGAAAAATGCAGCTCAGTCGAGCTTGTCCCACGCTTCGCCCGCGCTATCATCTCATGTGATGCGTCTGTTGCTTCGATATATTCAGCCGATCCGACGAGCTGCTTTGCGATCAAGCCCGTTCCGGTCGCCACTTCCAATACCCGCTTCTGCCGCACTGCGGGACGGATCATGGCATACAGCTCCTCGTATGCCCTTCGATCCTTTCGCATAAATCGGTCGTAAATTTTCGCCGTGCGATCCCAAAAGCTTTTCTTCATGCTATCCCCTTCATGCATAAGTTAGCCATAGCTAGCCCATAATTCTTTGAAAAGCCGCCAACCGGCAGCTCTTTGTTTAATTTATTCCGAACGATTTCCCAATCCCCACGCCGAATGCAATTATCACAAAGCAAATAGGCAAGAGCAACCATCAGCTCTAAGGGAAAAATTTCTAAAATGTTCCTTCGATCATAATTATACTCTTTGCGCTTGATCGTGTCAATAGGATTCAAAGAAAAGTTACAAATGTAATTTAGAAAATATCTGGCAGTATTTGCTTATGCAATATTTTATACTCCAAAAGCTCTCGAATATCAAAAATATATTGAAACACACTTGTTTTCGGGGATTTTGTTTAGAAAAACACATTGACACTTCTCTTGTATTATGATATAATTATTCTCGATAAGATCACAGCACATGGAGGGCTTTATGTCACATTTTTGTAGAAGAACACTTGCTGCGGCAATATTGGCA
>CAZFQM010000409.1:0-1555 GCA_964520995.1 uncultured Oscillospiraceae bacterium | reverse complement strand
TGGAATGATGTTCCGGGCTCTCCGATTGTGGTCGGAGATTATGTATATTGCTACAGCTCTCAGTATCTGCGGAAATATGAGCTGCTTACCGGCAAAGAGGTCGCTAAGGCGAAGGTTTTCGGTGAATCCACCAACCAGTTCTTTATCAACCTTTGCTATGGTGACGGAAAAATTTTCGTTCCGTTGGATAAGAATAATATGGGAGACAATGAGACGGTTGCGAAATCCTATCTCCGTGTTTTTGATGCGGATACCTTGGAGCAGCTGTACATTACAGAGGATATTACCGGCGGTATGATGGAAAATCCGGTGATGTACCACGACGGCTATGTGGTTACCGGCGGATATTTCAGAAACAGCTATTTTGCTTGCTTTAAGGTGGAGGACGAGGATACCTCTACCCCGAATGAGGTGAAAAAAGCGGTTTGGTCGGTAAAAACCACCAATACAAAGGGCTTTTGCTGGAACGGTGTCACTTTCGTCGGAGATTACATTTATTTTGCCGATAACGGTTACAGAGATTCCAGTACGGTTTGGACGATAAATTATAAAACAGGGGATATCTTAGATACCTTTAAGCTGCCCAAGGGATATGATTCCAAGTCCACCTTGATTTACAACGAGAAAAACAATCGTATCTATATTCCCGCCTGCAACAGTGACGGCAATGCTTCGGTCTGCGCTTATGAAATCAATGCGGACGGAAAATTAAATCAGGAAACCATGAAGGAATGGAAATCCGGTACCAAAAGCGGCGGCACGCAATCCACACCGGTCATCTACAATGACCGTCTTTATATTGCGGGCGGCGGCGGAACCATGGGCTCGGGCGAGCCGTTCCACGTTGTGGATGCAAATACCATGCAGGAAATTTATAAAATCGAGGGCTTGATTTCCAAAGGCTCTCCGGTGCTCAGTACTGCTTATGCGACCGAGGAAAACGGGAATCAGGTATATCTCTACATGGTTCCGTATGATTGCAATAAAGAAACGAATTTCTGGATTATCTCGGATAAAGAGGGACAGACAATTCCGTCCTACGAGACCGTCAAGACCGCAGGTGACAACTATTGCTCACAAACTCTTGCCATTGCGTCAAACGGATATCTGGTTTGGTATCAGGATGACAAATATCTCTATGTTTACGGCAGAACAGATTCTCAAACCGCTTCTGCGATTACCGCCGAGGACATCAATGCGCAAATCGCACGTCAAGCAGACCCTGCCGATTTCGGATATTATAACAAGGTAGAGATTGCTCGCATTGAAGAGAGATACAATGCCTTGTCCGATGCCGAAAAGGAAAAAGTGACAGAGTATGATAAGCTGCTCGAAATCAAAAAGGTCATGCAGTTTGACGGTGCAAATGCCGTAGAGCGTGTCAATGCGGGAATTTCCGCATTGCCGGAGAACGTGACACTCGAAAACAGAGAAACGGTGCAAATGCTGTTAAACGCTTACAACAAGCTGTCCGAGGCTGAAAAGGAAAAGATAGTCGGCACCGATAAGCTGGTTGACGCAGACCGAGCGATTAAAGCGTTGGAGGCTGAGCAGG
>CAZFQM010000408.1:0-1565 GCA_964520995.1 uncultured Oscillospiraceae bacterium | reverse complement strand
ACAATATTGAACCGATGCTTACCGAGTTTGCACGCATTCTTTCTGAAGATGGCAGTCTTTGCTGGCAAACAGGTAATTTTGTCGACAACGGCGAAATTTACCCGCTTGACATATATTTTTATCCGTATTTCAAAAAGCTGGATTTGCATCTGCGCAATCGCATCATCTGGCACTTTGGTCATGGTCTGCACTGTTCAAAACGATTCAGCGGCCGCTACGAAACAATTCTTTGGTTTACCAAAAGTGACAACTACACATTTAATTTGGACGACGTGAGGATTCCGTCAAAGTATCCCGGAAAGCGATATTTCAAGGGTGCAAAAAAAGGGCAGATCAGCGGCAATCCAAAGGGGAAAAACCCTGAGGATGTGTGGGAAATGACTCTTGAGCGATTGGTAGACGATTGGGACGCTCTTATCTGGGAAATCCCAAATGTAAAAAACAATCACCCCGAAAAGGTCGCACATCCCTGTCAGTTCCCCATTGAATTGGCAGAGCGATGCGTTCTTGCTTTGACGAATGAAAACGACATTGTATATGACCCATTTGCAGGTGTTGGTTCTTCGCTTATTGCTGCATTGAAAAATAATCGCCGCGCCTATGGTACCGAGTGGGAGCAGGAATATATTAATATCGGTCTGGAGCGAATTGAACGTTTAAAGAATGATACCCTTGCTACAAGGCCGATCTATCAAAAAATCTGGAAACCCGGTGCAACCGATAAGATTGCACAAAGGCCAGCCGAATGGGGTGACGTAAATTGAAAATAGCAAATGTATACAGCCATTTAAATGGTTATGAACATATGATGGTTCATCATAAGGATTTATGGGACGAGATCGTTTCGGCAATTTCAGGCATCGATGCAAACAGTTATACAAAAATCAGCAAAGCAAATTCTTCCCTTGGCAGAATCTTATATGACCAGAAGGCGATCAACAAAAACTTTGAAAAAATTCTTTTCCCGTTAAATTGGAAATCTGTCAGAACACCTTACTATGTAACTGCAGATATTCCTACCGCCAGAGAGATTGCCGGTATCCGCGAAAAGGAAGAGCAAAAACGAATTATCGAAAGCAGGGGATTCCAAGCATACAGCACAAATAACCAGGTGGATTTTGTAAAAGACCGCGTTGCTGTTGAGGTTCAATTTGGGAAGTATTTCAGCGTTGCGTATGACCTGCATGTAAAACACACCTTTTTCTTTTTGCGAAATGATATTGATGTCGGTATTGAGATTGTCCCCACCAGGGCAATGTGTTTGAAGATGGATACCGGTGTCGCTTGGTACGAAAACGAGCTTGCAAATGTAATTCGTGAAGGGCGCTCAAATCCGACAGTTCCGATTGTGATGATCGGTATTGAACCGGAAGAAATCAAAATTTAGCCAAAAAGCTATGAGGAATTTTCCTCATAGCTTTTTGGCTAAATGCATCTCTGCTTATCGGCTTAAAAGACATACCGTCTCCACGTGAGCCGTCCTCGGGAACAAATCCACCGCAGCGGCGCGGCGGACGGTATAGCCCAACTCCGAAAAGCGCTTTACGTCCCGCCCCAGCGTGGCC
>CAZFQM010000407.1:0-1567 GCA_964520995.1 uncultured Oscillospiraceae bacterium | reverse complement strand
TCGGTAGCACCACATATTCGCATATTTGCCTTTAACACCTGCGGGCTGTAATTCTTGCAAAACACAAGCGGAATATAATGCTTGAATCCGTATTTTTCAGCATATTTCTTTACGGTTTCAATTTGTTCAAACGCGCAAAATACAATCATGCAAGGCGCATCAGAGGATTTTCCTCTCCCATTGCTCTTTTCCGGTTCTTTTTTTAAAAGCCTGTTGCAGAAATGAAAATACTCCGCAATATTAAAATTATAGTCCGAACGAAAAGCTGCTTTCCCGGCAAGCTTGCTTTCTCCGTTCCTGCTGTCTCCTCCGTTATACCACATCGGATTACTTCCGTAAAAATTATCACCGATATTATATGGAATGTCGGCAATAATAAGCTGTGCTTTCGGGATGTTATATCTTTTAAAATTTTGAAAATTGTCATTGTACAATTCACATTTAATCTTTTTCGTTGATATGCTTTCCATTTTACAGCCCCTTTTCTGAAACATATTGTCCATAAGTTTTCCCCTCGGCATTGGCTCTCCTTGTAATCTCCAGAATACTTACCGTTGGTCTTTTCGGTTCCTTTACCGGCTTCATTTGCATTTCTTTTTCCACCGATTTCCATTGCTTTCGATAGCTTGCCTTTTGCTCTTTTTCCCGCTTGGCTTGGCAAACAACGCAATATCGCTTACATTTGTATTTCGCTGAGAATTCATCACCGCACATCTCACATTTAACAATTGGCATGATTATTCACCTCGCTTGTCCTGCCCATTGCATTGCCATAGCTCGGGCAATGCCCGGGAAAGTCTTGCTTCTAACCCTGCTCCGTTCGTTTGGTGGAAGCTTCATCGTATCCATATGCCAACGAGGTTCGTTCGCTCCGGACTTGCAATGAATAATCACCGGCTCAACTATATTGGTCGCTTCCAAATTTCTTTGCAGACAGCTTGCGATTCTTCACACGCAATCAATATTTTCATTTATGTAATCCTTTCTCCGCTAAAATTCAGCCGTTTACAGCCACTTTTGATTTTGTAGTGTAATTTCATTGGTGATATATCAAAAGCGTGCTGTAAGGCTACACAGAACGTCTGACAATCATTCAAACAATATCCCGTATTCTTCATGCACCGCTTCTATCAATTCATCCAGCGTATTGTAATCCTCGTTGATGGATTTAAACTGATCATCAACTTTTGCGTTTATCTCGCTAAGCTGGTCACTATCCCATCCATATTTATCCGCAAGGACAATGTTGTAAGCAGCCATCATGGAAACTATGGTTTTATGCAATACCGATTTAACGCCTTTGTTGTATTCCTTAATCTTGATTTTGTCGACATCGGCTTGCGTGTAGGTTTTAATTTTCATTTTCGCATCCTCTGGTAGCAATCTCTCCGGCGCAAGCTGCATACCCTGCCAAATCTATGTAGTTATCTGGATTAACTTTCCCAGACATGATTCTGCCTGTTTTAAACAGCACCATCATCATTGCTACATCTTCTGCTTTGATTTCCCTGTCAAGATAAATGCTCCAAAGTTTTCCGATTAATCCGAAATTATCCTCAGGCTCTCC
>CAZFQM010000406.1:0-1570 GCA_964520995.1 uncultured Oscillospiraceae bacterium | reverse complement strand
GACCCACGGCAGCAACGCATATGCTGTCATAATCCATATCTCCTTAAAGCTTCCCTCGCCGTCAAACAAGGTACAGGTTGCCCAATTGCAGATGCTCCACAACAGCAGTAAGCCGATAGTGGATGCTAAAATGACCCAAATGCTCCGTCGGTCGGACTCTGCCGCACCGAACAGATAGCCGGTTGCCACCTCCGCAAAAACCTGCTCCAGGAAAAACAGCGCCACCAACAAATTTGCAATGAGCATGGAAGCCTTGTTCTCGTATTTGAGATCGTTAAAAGCGTCAATCGGATGTGTAAAAAGCCGAAACAAGGTATACCATTGGTCTCGACGCACCCGAACTCCCTGTGTGAAGCTTTGCCCGAGGTGTGAACATTGAAAGGCTATCGCTTGTCTGATTTTTTTCAGATTATCCATTATGTATCCACCCTATCGTTTCCGCCTGCGGCTGCAAAGCGGTCTGTTTTCTTCGACAACATCCATTTTCGAAGCTGCTTTATCGCAATAATCAAGGCAACAATGCCCACAACCACCACAGCAGCAAGCCACCATAAATTCCCCCGCAAATATTCCTTTCGATACTCCTTCAATGCCATGGAATAGAAATATCGGTCATCGCCCTTGCGAAGCATTTCCATTGCCGCCGAATAATTGCCGTTTTGCAAATAAGCGCGCCCGATACTGCGATACGCCAACACGTAATGCGCATTCTGTTGCAGTACCTTTTCCCATTTTTCCACCGACTCCTCATAATAACCGGCATTATAATCGGTCAGCGCCTCCAGCACGTCACAAATATAATCGGTCGGCGAATAAACATTTAAGGAATGGGTAGCCATATCCAAAACCAGATAGTGTTCTCCCAGCTTTTCCACCGCAATCGGCTCCTGCAAGCTTCCGCCGAAGCTCTGCTTGCCGCCGAAGATACCGACTGAATTGCACTCCTTGTCATACAGGAAAAGGCGACCGCGTGTTTCATCCAAAGCGCAGATCAACCCACTTTCATCGGCGTGCAGGTCGATAAAACTGCTGCTGACCGTTTCTCCGTTTTCATAAGAGGTCTGTAAATCACCGAAAACGACCGCGCCGCTTGTCTTTTGCGGTGTGCGCAAAATGTTCACACCCAAGGTGTTCAGGCATTTGATTTCGTCTCCGGCAGTGACATTTGACGCCGTGGTATAAATAAACCGTTCGGAGCCTTGATAAATATTATTGTAGGGAGAGGGAAGATTTTTCTCCATTTTCTCCTGCTGCTTTTCACTGAAAAGATTCTTCCACATATTCGAGACCTGCACCGCAAAGGTAACCTCGACCTCATTCGGTGAAAAGAAGCCGACAAAAGCTCCGTCGTCCCCGAAATGCAAAATTCCCTGATAAATATCGGGAGCTACCGCATAAACACTGCTGTCTCGATCGACAATCAGCTTTTTCGGCTTAAATTCAAATTTTTCATTTACCGACACCAGATTGTCTCCGACAATCTCCCGCACAATCTGCTGTTGTTCATCCAGTGCGATGATGCGGGAATTTCCGGTATCGCAGATGTCCAGCAAGCCATCCGGTGCCGAAA
>CAZFQM010000405.1:0-1574 GCA_964520995.1 uncultured Oscillospiraceae bacterium | reverse complement strand
ATATCCTATATTTAATATTTGGCTAAATTTGATTATTAGGTTATTACTTTGATAAAATATATTTTGAAATGAGTGTTTTTCTCCTCACAGGTTCTTCCTCTCCTTGCATTGTATCAATATTTTGTTTCTGTCGGCGCAGATGTGAGCTATTATATACCGGAGCGTGAGGGAGAGGGCTACGGCTTGAATGCCGAAGCGGTGCGGAAGCTGTCGGAGCAGGGCGTCAGCCTGATTGTGACGGTGGATAACGGCATTTCGGCAATTGAAGAGGTCAATCTGGCGAAGCGGCTGGGGATGGATGTTGTCATTACCGATCACCATCAGCCGGGAGAGCAGCTGCCCGATGCGGTGGCAGTGGTTGACCTGCACCGAAAGGATTGTGACGGCTTGTATCGTCAGCTTTGCGGCGCGGGAGTTGCATTAAAGCTGGTTGCGGCGTTGGAGGACGGAAACACCGACAGTGTTGTGGAATATTTCGGAGACCTTGCGGCAATCGGAACAATTGGAGATGTGGTTCCCCTGACCGGTGAAAACCGTAAACTGGTAAAGCGCGGTCTGCATATGCTGCAAAACACCGAAAATATGGGCTTGAATGCGTTGCTGCGGCTTGCGGGGCTGGAGGATAAAACGCTGACGGCGGAGAATGTGGCATTTGGAATTGTGCCGCGCATCAATGCCGCAGGCCGAATGGGCTCAGCAAAGCTTGCAATGGAGCTGTTGCTTTGCGAGAGCGAAGAGGAAGCGGCAGAGGCGGCAGAGAAAATCAATGAGTTAAACAAAAAGCGGCAACAGCAGGAGGCACTGATTACCGAGGATATCGAGCGCCTGCTGGAGGCACAGCCCGAAAAGCTGAAGGAACGCGTTTTGGTACTTGCGGGAGAAAATTGGCATCACGGGGTAATCGGCATTGTATCGGCGAAAATTGCGGAACGCTTTTCCAAGCCGACCCTCTTAATTTCGGTAGATGAAAAGGGTGCGGTCGGCTCTGCACGTAGCTTTGGAGAATTTTCGCTGTTTAAGGCGTTGACCTTTTGCGCTCCGCTTCTTACAAAATACGGCGGACATAAGCAGGCGGCGGGCTTCAGCCTGTCGGCGGAAAATATCGAAGCCTTTTCCAAGGAAATCAATCGATACGCGCGGGAATATTTCGACCAAATGCCGCAATATACATATGTAATCGATCGCGCACTGACAGCGGAGGAGATGACGGTCGAGCAGATTTCACAGCTTGACCTGTTACAACCGTTCGGAGCGGAAAATCAAGCTCCCGTGTTTTTGCTCAATCGCCTGAAGCTTGTGTCGATTATGCCGCTGTCGGAAAATAAGCATATCAAAATCACCTTTGAGACCGAGACGAAAAAAAGCTTTCAGGGTCTTTATTTCGGAATGAGCACAGAACGCTTTTGCTATGCCGTCGGGGATGTCGTGGATGTAGTGGCTTCGGTCGGCATCAATGAATATAACGGCAAAAAGAGCGTGTCGGTAAAAATCAAGGATATCCGTCCTGTCGATTTTCGGGAATCGCAGTTTTTCAGTGCCAAGGAGGCATATGAAAAAATATCTCGGGGAGAAAC
>CAZFQM010000404.1:0-1578 GCA_964520995.1 uncultured Oscillospiraceae bacterium | reverse complement strand
GTCGGTCTTGTTTGTCCACTCTACGTCAATACGGGTATCATCCGCGCCAAAGGTGCCGTATTTATATTCGTATTCGACATTGTCGCACTCGGCAGCAGTCACACGGGGCTGAATGGCGGTATTATCCGATTGCCATGCGTTGGTTCTCGGATTGGTAAGGAAGCATATCGGAATAAATCATCTCCGCAGGCACCGCTTCGGTACTCGGAAGCAAGCTGAGAATGCTTTCAAAAGAGAACAGGCAAACAAGCCGAACTCCGACCAACGCCCAAAGAAAGACAGAAAATGCTTTGGGTGCTTTTTTCAAAAGCAGGCGAACCGGAATGACCGCAAGAGCAAGCAGACTCGCCGTGATGCTCATATTGAAGATCTTGATGAATACCGTTTCCATCCTCATTCCATCCTCATTCCTCCTCATATTCGGCTACCATTCGCTTTAAGTGTGCCACCTCTTCGGGTGTTAGCTGTTTTCGGGCGGTAAACGCCGTTAAAAAGGCAGGCAATGAGCCCGAAAAGGTCTCCTCCACAAACCTTTCGCTTTGAACGGAATAAAATTCTTGCTTTGAAATCAGGGAGGTGACGATACCCTTGTTGTTTTGAAAAATCCCCTTGTCGCAAAGCCTTTTCAAAACGGTGTAGGTGGTTGATTTCTTCCATTTCAGCAGCTGCTCGCTGCGTTTGGAAAGCTCGGTTGAAGAAATCGGCTCGTTCTCCCAAATAATATCGGCAAAGCGGGATTCCGCCGCTCCCATCTGATAATCGTTCATGATACACCTCCGATGTTTTACATCATGTAGATCTATTTGCCAATCGTTTTTTTCAGGCAAAATAAAAGTGTCCCGAAAATCCTGGGATTTCGGGACACACAGCTTCCTCTCATGCAAAATCGGCAGCAGAATGCTTCAAGGGAAATGTTACTGTTTATCATCTTTGAGAAAGGATACCGCAAAGGCAGCTGCCGACAACACTGTGATGACAATTCCGACCACGGTAATATATTGCGTTCCGTGCAGGAACGGCAGCAAGGAGGTGATGAACGCAATGCCGGATATGATCCTTATGCTTCTGTTTAAGCCCTTGCCGAATTTGAGCCAACCGATACAAACCAAAACAATCAGCACACAGGTCAGTATTGCCGTAAGCAATGGTCCGAAATTTGCGTAGCCAAACGGCGTCAAGCTGAAATAGGAATAGGTTTTCCGCCACGAAGTACCCTCGGGATTGGCGAAATTGAGCACTGCACCGTTGGGCAGCAGCTCTAAAACAAACATAGCAAGAACAAATAAGGAAAACAGAATTTTCTTTTGCCTCATGAGACAACCTCCGTTCAAAACAACTTACTGATTCTATTTTACACTACTTAGGCTTGCTTTGTCAAATTTGCATTCCGCAGCGGGGAATAAAGCTTGCGCATAAAGGTCAAAAGCCGAATTCTTTTCTTTGCAGCAAGGTCGAGACATACTCTGCCAGCTCGGCAATCAGCTTTGCATTCGAGGGCTTGTCGCAAAGAGTGTCGCCGCTGTTTCCGAGCAGCTCGTTGAGCGCTTGGACGTTGCCGTAGTCCCAGGTAATCTCAAT
>CAZFQM010000403.1:0-1581 GCA_964520995.1 uncultured Oscillospiraceae bacterium | reverse complement strand
GCCTCCACCAAATAAAGAAAAACCGCCTATTTTGGCGGTTTAATTTTTTCTTACACGTTTTTTACACGATTTTATTTAAAACTTGTACGGCTCGTTCCTCTTCTCTCGGGTAAAGATGGGAATATGTGTTCCATGTTATCTCGATTTTGGAGTGACCGAGCCGTCTTGCGATTTCTTGAATATTGATTCCTTCGTTTGCAAGCAAAGAGGCGTGCGAATGCCGAAAATCATGGATACGTATATGTGGCAATCCGGCTTTATCCGCAAATTCTATATTCTTATTTGCTATCCCGGTATCGCGCAAGCAGCTTATGCCACCACACACGCGAAAGTCATCGGTAAAGCCGTTCACTTGTTGCTGCCGTTTGTGTTCCTTTAAAATATTGATAAGCGGGATGGGCATTTGTAGGTCACGATAGGATGATTTGTTCTTCGGTGGCGTTTCAATATCGGGACCTTTTACTTTTTGCGCAATGCTTCTGCGCACATGAATGATATCACCATCGATATCTGACCATTTCAACGCATTGATTTCGCCTTTTCGCATACCGGTGTAAAAAGCGATGTTAAAAAACACATAATACCCCCAATCGGTCAATGTGTTTATGCTTTCCTTTGCGGCGGAAATAAACAGCTTGAACTGGTCGGCGGTATAGTAGTGCAGTTTATCTTTCTGCACTTCAAAATAGACCTCTTTAAAGGTCCCGATGTTGTTCAATGGATTCTTGGGGATATATTCCATTTTGACCGCATAATTGAGCATGGAATGAAACTCTTTGTAAAAGTTTTGCTTGGTTTTCAGAGCAAGATTCCGTTCGGATATTTCAGTTTTCCACTTTTGCAAATTAACATTGTTTAATTTTTCTATTTTAATTTGCCCCAACGATGGTAACACATTGCCTCTTAATATTCTTATTGACTTATCCAGTGTGGTCTCTCTGACTTCATGCTTTTTAACGGAAATATATTCATCAAAAAGCTGTTGAACGGTCATGGACGTGGCAGGAGCTTGTTCTTTTAGTTCTTTGTTCAGCTTTCGCTCCAAATCTTTCGCTTCTGCACTGCCGTAGGCAACACGGTCAATTTGTTTCGGCTTTCCGTCTCTGTCGGTATAATTGATTCTGACACGGTATTGCTGCTTACCGTCTTTTTTTCCGTCCATTTTATAGATAGGCATTTTCTTCATCACCTCACAGATATACGTTTGACAGCCGTTAAGACAGCATGTATTATATTTAATAAGGCGTTACCAGCCCGGCGGTAGGCGGTTCAATCTTGCCCTCGAAAGGGGGCGTTGCCGATGGAGAGTATAATCTATTTGATTATTATTCTTATTCTCATTGAGAGAATTTTACATACAGGCAATAAAAAAGATAACCGCCCAAGCGACCAAACTTAGCGGTTATCTGATAACTACTATCTGGGGCTGACCGTCTTTATCGGTAGCACCTTTTCTATTTACATTATAACCGCTTTTTATATGATTGTCAACCCGCCTGCATGCTTGCAGGCGGGAATTTATATTTTTCCGAAAAATCCAATTACTTTTCCATAGACGCGACATTCCTCTAAATCAATGCC
>CAZFQM010000402.1:0-1589 GCA_964520995.1 uncultured Oscillospiraceae bacterium | reverse complement strand
ACTTTTTTCAGCAGGTTTTCCGGCAGGAGCATAAACGCCGTTGTACCGATTAAAACATCCGTCAGGCTGTAAATGGCGCTTTTTTCGGCTTTCACCACCAGCAAGCCGAAAACATTCACCGATATAAAGACAGCAATCTGACCGACCTTTCCCGCCGGTCGAAATATCGCGGCAATAAATCCCGCAACAACATATATGCCGCCTATTATAGCAAGCGACGGACTATACAACGTCATTGCAATCGCCGCCGCAATCGATATCGTCGCACAACCGCCGATTCCTCCGCAGTAAGCCGCTCCGAGAATCAAAAAGACAGCCGTGATTCTGCCAAGGCTGTTGCCGTACCATTCCACGCCGCACAACGAAAGTACCGTCATGATACCGACAATCACACAGCTTGCCGATTCGGTCATGTCATACATATGAAGCGGCTTTCCGCCGAACACCGCCTTATATCCGACACGGCAAAACAAGGTCATACCCGCCGCCAGCGCCGCCTCCAGCACCTTTAAAAAGAGGAAGGTTCCGGATTGCTTGGTTATCACAAAAAGGATAATGCCGCTTATCAGAGAAGCACCTCCCGCCATGCTCGACAGGACAACCGTATTATCCCGCAATTTGCGATAGGGTCTCACAAACTGCTTTCCCGCCAAAATCAAAACCAATGCCGCCAGCTGAGACAAGCTTTCAAAAAAGCTTCCCCGAACCAAATATCCGCTCAAACAGCCTATAAAAGAAACATATGCCATACGGAGCGGAACAGCAGCCGTCAATGCAAGCCCGAACGGAGACAGACTCCCCATCACCTGCGCATCCGAGACAAAAAATGCGATCAATGAAAAAACAACCGCCTTGATGACTCCACTGTTGATTTTAAGCTTTGCAACCGTTTTCTTCGCTTCTGCCGTTTTCAAATATAACACCCCGATATCATAAGCTTTCGAAAAGCATGGAATATTTTTCCTTCCATTCGCATAACCTATTATATCGGACAAAAACGGCAAATTTTGTCATAAAAAGGGGGCTACTGCCTCAATTCTTATTTTTCTTCTTTTTTACGAAGCAAAGTGTACTTTTTCGGCTTTTCATCGGGATATTCTTCCGCGTACTGCTTCAACAACAGGATTATTTTTCTGTTTTGCTCTTCCTCGGACAAAGCGCTCCAGCATTCCAGTGTGGCAGGTTGAACGGATAGCTGTGTCTCCTCCGCCCTGCACACCTCCAGCTTCCCGATTAGCTTGAGCTTTTGCGTTTTACAATAGGGACCGCAAAGACTTCCGGTAGCGGGGCCTACCGTTTCATCGGGCTGACGGTCAATCAAATCCGCAAACAACCGATGATTGACATACTCCAAAAAGGTCTCCCGCGCAAAGCCGTGAAAGGTGACATAGGGATAAATATAAAGCATCAGCTTATGCTGAAGATAATCATAAAGCTCCGAATGATCTTCAAAAGAAAGGTATAAATACTTCCCGGTTGAAGAGGGAAACAAAAAGCTTTTTTTGCTCTCCCCTTTCAGCAAGGGAATCGATACACTTTTATCGCAATTTTTACATATGTACAGCATCATCTCCACAGCTGCTGTGTTC
>CAZFQM010000401.1:0-1592 GCA_964520995.1 uncultured Oscillospiraceae bacterium | reverse complement strand
TGCCGTTGATGGCACTGTATCTATGCCTGCAACGCAAATTCGTGGAGGGAATCGCCCGCAGCGGTATCGTCGGTTAGCGGTAATTTTAAACTCCATGCGGGATTACCCGCTCGGATAAATCATGAACAGAAAGGAAAAAAGAGAATGAACACTATGAAAAGAATAACAGCCTTGGCATTGGTGCTGATGATTTGTTCTGTGACAGCTTGTAAAAAAGGAACGGAATCCGGCTCCTCTGTTGCCGGTGAGCAGATGTCATCACTCGCAGAGGACGATGCGTCCGCTGCAGACGACGCTTCCTCCGAAGAGGTCGCAAGCACCGAAGCGACAGACAATAGTCAAATCACCGCAAGCACAACCACAGCCTCCAAGCCGGTTTCATCGACAACACAGGATGACGTTTGGGGAAATCGTAAGCCGACTTCCTCTACCACAAAATCCGATCGTCCGAAGGTCATTGACATGAAGGGCGCAACCATCACGCTCGGTACCAAATGGATTACCGATTGGGGCAACGGAGACCCCGGTGACAGCGCACTCGGCGACAAGTGGATTGCTTGGCGCAAGGATTTCGAAAAGAAATACAACTGCAAAATCAAAAATATCTATGTTTCTCCCTACACCTTGTTTTCCTCCCTTGCTACCAAGCTGATGTCGGGCGATAAGGTGGCGGATGTGATTACCATGCAGCTGTTCGACGTAGAGGCATTCCGACATGCGGGTCTGTTGCAGGAATGGCAAAAGGTGCCGGATGTCAACCTCGATCATCCGATGGTCAGCCAATCGCTTCTCAACAACTTTACCTACAACGGAAAAAGCTATATGCTGCCTTATGCTACCGTCTACAATGAGGTTAACGGCGTATATGTCAACATGGACATGGTAAAAGAGTTGAAGCTGGACGACCCGTTTGAGCTGGTACGTCAGAAAAAATGGACCTGGAGTGCAATGGACAAAATGAGCCGTGCCGCTTATAAGGATACCAATAAAAACAACAAGGTAGACAGTGCCGACCGCTTCGGAATTTCTTTCGGCTCCGACTTCGCGTTGGGCACCCTGCGTGTCAGCGGCATTCAGGTTATCAGCTACAACAAGGGTAAGTTTACCTATTCTTTCAACAACGCCAAAACCTTAAACGCGTTAAATGCCATCAAGGATACCATTAAAGCCGGTAACCGCGCCTGTGAGCCGGATGAAAACATACAAAAGAAATTTGTCCAAGGCGGCTTGCTGTTTATGTGCGGAGATTCCGGAGCAAAGACCGGTTCCGATAACGTTTTATGGGATGCGGACTTTGAAATGGGCTTCCTGCCTTGCCCGACCCATCAAGAGGGAATGGAATACACCAACACCTGCACGACCTGGCTGGGCGGTCTTGCCGTTCCGGTAAACGTGGATGAAAAGAGCAGAACCAATCTCAGCTACCTCTTGGAATCGGTTTTGGAGATGCAGGAAAGCTGCAAAGCAGAGCA
Organism: uncultured Oscillospiraceae bacterium; assembly: GCA_964520995.1. Taxonomy (GTDB): domain Bacteria; phylum Bacillota; class Clostridia; order Oscillospirales; family Ruminococcaceae; genus HGM13222. The sequence goes on along the minus strand of CAZFQM010000401.1, from coordinate 120 downwards.
GCTCAAGCAGATGCAAAGAGCGCTGGGCAAGGAATCCTATGACCTTTATATGACCTACCAGAATAAATTCACGGTAGATGCCTATTGCTGGCAGAACGAATTCAAGGATTTGGTAAAGCA
>CAZFQM010000400.1:0-1592 GCA_964520995.1 uncultured Oscillospiraceae bacterium | reverse complement strand
GGAAGGCTTGCCCTACAGACCGAAAAGCCTGTGGTTGAGGGCGTGTTTAAAGCTTTTCATTCAAACACATACCTCTTGCGCAGCGAAGCGAGCAGTGTTTCAATAAAAACAAAGCGCATCGTGCTTTGTTTTTATTATAACATCAATCCTTTCTCATGGGAATACGCCAAATTCTTACAAAGGAGGAAAAGCTCGGAAACAGCAAAACGCGCAGACTTTTTGAGTCTGCGCGTTGAAAGCAATGAAATAATAGCAAGCCGATACAATCAATAATAGTAGTTTAATGATGTGCCTGCGGCAATGCCGACAATGATAATAACAACATAAATCAAAACGAAAAGACCGCCGCCAATCGTACCGATCAAATTGAGAATCTTAGCGGTTTTCAGTTTCTTTTTCTCTCCCTCGGCGGTCATCTCATTTTTTGCAGTAATCGTCATAATCAAAGAGATGACACCCAAAACGGTACAGAAAAGAATCGTAATGATAGACCAAACCACCATTCCCGTATTGGTTTGACCGCTGGCAGGTGCGGAGAGCGGCATACCATAGGGAGATTGCGGAGGCATCTGATATCCTCCTTGCGGGACCTGCTGATAAGGCTGCTGCGGAGCCTGTTGTTGATACTGCGGCTGTTGCGGTTGCTGATACTGCGCCTGTTGATATTGCGGTTGTTGCGGCTGTTGTGCGGTCAGTTGAATGCCGCATTGCGGACATATCGGAGTTCCGTCCGGCACGTTAGCGCCACATTGTGGACAAAAAGCCATAATAATCACCTTTCTTATTCAAATAATAAAGACAGGGCGCAAGGAATCTCAAAACCTTGCACCCGCAAATTAGTCTTTCAACGGAACATTCTTGCCGTCTACCTTAATGGAACCGGTAAGAATCATAATACCCTCGATCAATCCCCAAATACCGCTTACAGGACTGAGAATGAAGCAGCTGAGTACACTAATCAAAAGCTGAGCAATCGCTTTTCCGGTATAGCCCAGATAGAAGTTATGCACGCCGAATGCGCCCAAGAAAATACCGAGCAAGCCGCCCGCCATTTTGCTCTTCGGCTGATAGGTCGGCGGAATCGGAGCCGGACCCGGAACCGGAGCGCCGTAAGGAGCCTGAGGTGCTTGCTGATAGCCCGCATTCTGGAAATCCTGCTGTACAGGCTCTTGCTGCTGTACAATCAGCTGTGTGCCGCACTGAGGGCACACCGGAGTGCCGTCTGCAACGTTGGCACCGCATTGTGGACAAAAAGTCATGATATGTATCCTCCCGAATATAAAAAATATATATTGTATCCTCCCGCTTTACGGGGCTAACAACGTAAAAGGAAATATCGGAATATTGCGTAAAATCCCGAACATAATAATCACAATCAAAAGAGTATATGCCATCGGACTGCTGATTGAGAACATCGGCAACAAGTCCCTGCGAAACACAAGGAGAATATACCGCTTTATCAGATAGTACGCGATAAACGGCAACAAAAGCAGATAAAGCACATTATACCGAAGTGCGCCCGCAAAGTCCAGATGCAATAAAGCAACGGTAGCTCTCCCAGAGCCACAGCCCGGACAATACAATCCGGTCAG
>CAZFQM010000399.1:0-1606 GCA_964520995.1 uncultured Oscillospiraceae bacterium | reverse complement strand
ATAAAATTGTATATGTATACAAAATATTCGACAAATATCTGGAATTCTAATCGAGGAATGCAATATCAAAAAGCCGAGCAAAGCCGATTCGGTCGTCATTTTTCTCGCTTTATGCAATATTTTTCGGTCCGATTTCATTTTAACATATTTTATCGCAAACAGACAATACCCAAAATAAAATTTATCCGCCGAAAGCGGTACGAAGCAAAATGCGGAGAGAGGAAAAAAAGCTGCGTTTTCCGATATATTCGGTCGTCTTAATCGGAATTTCACAAAGCTTTTCGGTTTCCAGCATAACAACGATTTTTCCGACCGTCTGTCCCCGCTCCACCGGTGCATGCAGAGAATCGGACAGCAGGATTTTCTCTTTCACCTTGCCACTTTTCGCCTTGGGAATCACCGTAGAATAGGAGGTATCTGCCGCAATGCTTACAAGCTTTTTATCGCCACGCAATACAGGAACCGGTTCAAAGGTATTTTGATGCACAATCCGATAGCTTTGGTAATTGGCAAAGCCGTAATCCAACAGCTTTCGTGCCGCACCGAAGCGGTCATTTCCCGTTTCCGCTCCCATCACCACCGCAATCAATTCCATTCCGTCACGCTTTGCGGTTGCCGCCACGCAATGACCTGCGCCATCGGTCGTTCCGGTCTTTAAGCCGGTACAGCCTTCATAAAACCGAACCAATTTATTGGTATTGGTCAACCCCGTTTTTCCTCCTCGAAGTGTATCTGTCCAGATTGTGGAATATTTGATAATATCCCGATGCTTTAACAGCTCCCGTGACATGATTGCAATATCGTGTGCCGTGGTCAGATGTCCGTCTGCATCCAAGCCAGTGGCATTTTTAAAGGACGTTTGCTTCATGCCGAGCTGTGCGGCACGGCGGTTCATTCGGTCAACAAAGACCTCCTCGCTGCCCGAAATGTGTTCCGCCAAAGCAACCGAAGCATCATTGGCAGAGTTTACCGCTGTCGCTTTGAGTAGGTCATCGACACTCATCTCTTCTCCCGGCTCCAGCCAGATTTGCGTGCCGCCCATCGAGCTTGCGTGCGCCGTACAAGTGACGGTATCGGTGTAGCTCAGATTTCCCGACGCAATCTCCTCCATTGTCAACAGCAGTGTCATGATTTTTGTAATTGATGCCGGAGGAAGCCGCTCCTCCGCATTCTCGGCATATAAAATTTTCCCGCTGCTTTGTTCGGTCAAAATCGCAGATTTTACCGGCAGCTCCAATTTTCCACTCGGTTGTTCCATTGCCAAAACGGCAAAGCTCGCATTCAGCCAAACAATACCAACCGCCAGCAACGTCAATCCTTTTTTCCACATAGAAAAGCCTCCTATCTGTTTGATATCGGTCAAGTCACTTCATCACACTTGATTTTTGTCATATGCGTCATATCACAATCTTTGATTTAGTAAAATTTACACAAACCCAAAACTTATATTTCTTTCAGGAACGGAAAAAATAGTATCGTATTTCAAAACATCTATCATAAATCAAGAACCATTCCAACGCTTACTGTATTTTATCAGTATAAGGAGGGTATGCTATGAACAAAACAACAAGAAGTATCGCCAAGGGCATGGCAGCAGGTGTCGCGG
>CAZFQM010000398.1:0-1611 GCA_964520995.1 uncultured Oscillospiraceae bacterium | reverse complement strand
TGATAGAGGAATTCATAAACACCGTGCACCGGGAACCGAGATTTACCGGATGCTTTGCCTTTAAGCCGAGCTTGGCAAATTCCGAAGAGGTATATCCCATCGTGCTTGCGTAGGTCTCGATAAAGGAGCCGCAGCCCGAGGAGCAGGCTTCGTTGAGCATAATGCTGTCCACGGTATTGTTGCGTATTTTAAAGCATTTGATATCCTGCCCGCCGATATCCAATATGTAATCGACCTCCGGCAGGAAGCGACGCGCGGCAAGATAATGCGCAATGGTCTCCACACACCCCTTATCCACGCCGAATGCGCTTTGAATCAGTGCTTCACCGTAGCCGGTCGCACCCGAGCCGCAAATCTTGATTCGATCGCCGCATAATGCAAATATTTTTTCCAGTTGTTCCTTGACCACTGTGACCGGATTTCCCTTATTCGAGGCATAGTAGTCATATAAAATACCGCCGTCTTCGGTAATCAACACCACCTTGGTGGTCGTACTGCCCGCATCAATTCCCAGATATGCCTTACCGGCATAGTTTTGCGGGTCGATACGCGGCAGAGAGTGAGAAGCATGCCGCTCCACAAACTCCTTATAGTCCTGCTCGGTTTCAAACAGCGGCGGCATGGATTTCGCCATTGCCACCGGTGCCGTATTGCCGATCTTATCGACAAGCTCGGAATAGGTAATCGGCTGAAGCTCCCGTGCGCCGATTGCCGCACCGATTGCGACAAAGACCTGAGAATTCTCCGGAAATACCGCCGATTGCTCGTCCAGCTTTAAATCCTCCACGAACTGTCTGCCCAATTCACGGAAGAAGAACAAGGGACCGCCCAGGAAAACAACCTTTCCTTTGATTTCTCGTCCCTGCGCCAATCCGGAAACGGTCTGAGAGACCACCGCTTGCAGCACGCTGGCAGCCAAATCTTCTTTTCGCGCGCCTTGGTTCAAAAGCGGCTGAATATCGGATTTTGCAAACACGCCGCAACGCGAAGCAATCGGATAAATCATATCATGCTTCCGCGCCAGCTCATCAAATTGATCAATCGGGACGTTCAACAGTGTTGCCATTTGGTCGATAAACGCACCGGTTCCTCCCGCGCAGCTGCCGTTCATTCGTTCCTCAAGTCCGCCGGTCAAAAACAATATTTTGGCATCCTCGCCGCCCAATTCAATAACCGCATCGGCATCCGGGACAAAGGTATTAACCGATTTTGCCGTCGCAAATACCTCTTGGATAAATTCTATGCCCGCAGGTTCTGCAATGCCGAAGCCCGCCGAGCCGGTAATCGCCACCGACAGCATATGTCCATCCAGGGTGGTTTGAAACTCCCGCAACAGTTCAATAATGGTTTCCTTCACCTTTGAGCCGTGCCGCGTATACGCCGAACGAATCAGGTTATTGTTTTCATCCAGCACTGCGATTTTGGCAGTGGTAGAGCCTAAATCAATTCCCACACAATAGTTACTCATCAATTCACCGACTTTTTTCTCAAAAATTCATTTATCTATCATGAAACAATCTCTTGCAAGATTTTCCGAATGTCCGTAGTTGCTTTCCGCTTTTTATTCAAACACATACCTCTTGCGCAGCGAAGCGAGCAGTGTTTCAATAA
>CAZFQM010000397.1:0-1612 GCA_964520995.1 uncultured Oscillospiraceae bacterium | reverse complement strand
CTTCTCTCTGAGTGATGTCTACCGGGAGCTTGCAATAATACTCTACCGGCTTGAGGGTCTCGGGGTCGCGATACAAGCCGATATGTCCGATTTTAGCGGCGGGAACCAGCTCCAGTACGCCCTCTACCATGCCTAATCCGGCACGCAGAATCGGGACGAAAGCCAGCTTTCTGCCGGAGATAATCTTTGTTTTTGCAACAGCTACCGGGGTTTCGATCTCCACCTCTACCAAAGGCAGGTCGCGGGTCGCTTCATAGCACATCAGCATTGCGATTTCGGATACCAGCTCCCGAAATTCTTTTGCGCCGGTGTTTTTATCTCTCAGCAGAGAAATTTTGTGTTGAATCAGCGGATGATCCATAATAAACGGTTTCATAAGTGTTCCTCCATGTATTTATTGTTATTTTCGTTCCAATGCCATAACCTTGTCGATTCGAGCTTGGTGCCTGCCGCCCTCGAATTCGGTGTTCAAGAACACCTCTACCAGCTCACAGGCTGCGCCGGGGCCGATCGTTCTGCCACCCAGGCAGATTACATTTGCATCATTATGCAATCTGGTATATTTTGCGGAAAAATAGTCGTTGCAAAGCGCCGCGCGGATTCCCTTTATTTTGTTCGCCGCCATTGAGATGCCGATTCCGGTACCGCAGATCAAAATTCCCTTTTCGCAGCTGTGGTCCAGCACTTTTTCGCATACTGCCTGTGCAATATCGGGATAATCGCAGGATTCCTCCGAGTAGCATCCGATATCCTCAAACGCAACACCCTTTTTCTTTAAATCCGCCATGATTTCCTGCTTTAAAGCATATCCGCCATGGTCGCTTCCGATTGCTATCATTCTGTTTGCTCACCTTTCTTTGATGTGATCAGTATTTGTTTATTTTACTTCTGCACCTTGCTGCTGTCGGGCAAGTCGCTCGGCACGCTCCCGCTCCGCTTGCGGCAATCGCAGGTATTCGGGAATCAGCTCCTGCGCCGATACCGCTTTGCCGGAGGCGAATGCCGCCATTGCCACGCCCGTTGCCCTTTGCAGTCGATTTCCGAGCGGAGCCTGCCGCAAATCCGCCGGATTTCCCCGCAACGCAGTATAGCATAGCTCGGCACCGTCACCGCAAAGCCAAATCGTTTCGGACATGGCGGAGATTTCCTCTGCCAGCATTGCCGCCGAGATGGCACGGTTGGGACAAAGACGGGTGATACCGTCCGCAGTAAGCGCAAAAAAAGCTTGATAAAATTGCCCACACCTTGCATCCATCACCGGGCAGGCGATTCCTTGGAGTCCGGATAGATTGTATGCCAGCGCTTCCAGAGTGGAAACCGGATAGCAGGGCTTGTCTAAAGCAAAAGCCATTCCTTTGATTGCCGCCATGCCGATACGCAGACCGGTAAAGGAGCCGGGACCTGCCGAAACAGCAAAGCCGTCCAGCTCGGTAATCGCGATTTTCGCGTTGGCTAACAAATCCTTGCAGATTGGCATCAGTGTTTGGGAATGAGTTAATTTGGTGTTGACGGTGGTTTCCGCCAGTATTTGCTCTTCGGTACAGATTGCCGCCGTGGCAACCTTTGCCGAGGTGTCAATTGCTAACAGTTTCAAAATCGGTTGCCTCCGCTG
>CAZFQM010000396.1:0-1625 GCA_964520995.1 uncultured Oscillospiraceae bacterium | reverse complement strand
CAGCAGTACCGGAGAGGAAGAGCAGATCCCGATTGCCGAGGCGACAGAGGAGCAGACCTCGTTGCGTATCGGCGGAAGTATTGCACAGCCTCCGATGTTTTACAAGGAGGGTGCGGGGTTAAACGTGATTTATCCCTACAGCATGAAGCAGGCGGTTATGGGAGAAGAAAATGCGATTGATGTTTGCTATTATACCTCCTCCGACCATCGAGCAAGCTATCAGCACGCAAGGGCGTTACTGAATGAAAAAGGATTGAATCTTTTGCAGCTGACCGATGTCGGGGAGCAGACAGAGTCGGATCGGAATATCATTACGATTATCAATGTGTTTGCATACGGCTTTATTGTGCTGATTTCCTTGATTGCGGCGACGAATGTGTTTAATACCATCTCTACCAATGTTGCCCTGCGCCGACGGGAATTTGCAATGCTCAAATCGGTCGGAATGACACGCAGCGGCTTTAATCAAATGATGAACTATGAATGTGTGCTGTACGGCTCACGGGCATTGCTTTACGGACTTCCTGTTTCTGTCGGCATAACGTGGTTGATCTATCTTTCGGTACGTGAGGGCTTCGAAATCGGCTTCCGATTGCCCTGGGCGGCAATCGGAATATCGATTGCCAGCGTATTCTTTGTGGTTTTTGCGACAATGATGTATGCGATGAATAAAATCAAAAAGGATAATCCGATTGATGCGTTGAAAAATGAAAATCTGTAAATACCGCAAGAGCCTATCGTTTTTTCGATAGGCTCTTGTGCGTGTGTGAAAAGTTGACAATCAAGGGAAGCTGTGGTAAAATATTCAAAAATGAAAGGTTCAAAAATGAAGTAATTACGGAGGACAGCGGCTTGAATTTGAGTATTGAATTTTCCAGAAAGCTTTTATCGGCATACAGTATCGCTTGCAAACCGCTTTGCAGGGAGCTGGATCTATCGCAGACAGCTTTTGACATTTTAATGTTTCTCGGAAACAATCCGAGGTATAAAACGGCAAGCGACATCGTGGAATTCAGACATATCAAAGCCAATTTGGTATCGGTAAATGTGGAACGCTTGGTGCGGGAGGGGTATCTTGTTCGACGGCGGGTAAAGGATGACCGTCGGAAAACCAACCTTATATGTACCGAAAAGGCAGAGCAGGTGGTCACACGGGGACGTCGCTTGCAGAAGCGCTTTTCCGAAAGGCTGTTCGCGAATATGGATGCCGACCTGCGAAAGGCATTTGCCACAGCAATTGATAGGATTGAAGAAAATTTGAATCGGGCTTTGGAGGAAGAAGCGACATGATGAAAACATTGCTGATTATTTTGGTTACCTTTTTTGCCGGGATGGGAGCCGGGCTCGGTACGGGCTTTGCCGGGATGAGTGCGGCGGCGGTAATCAGCCCGATGCTGATTACCTTTTTGGATATCGACCCTTATATGGCGGTGGGGATTGCACTGGCATCGGATGTGCTGGCAAGTGCGGTTTCCGCCTATACCTATCATAAAAATAAAAATCTGGACATTAAAAACGGCTTGATTATGATGCTCAGCGTGTTGACCTTTACGGCGCTCGGAAGCTATCTGGCAAGCCTTGTTCCCTCCACAACAATGGGAAGCTTTTCGGTGGTTATGACTTTT
>CAZFQM010000395.1:0-1635 GCA_964520995.1 uncultured Oscillospiraceae bacterium | reverse complement strand
GGAGGCAGTTCGAGCAGGCAAAGCTCCGTCCTTGTAACGCAGGACCCTACTGTCAGTATGTCACCGATTCCCTCTTCTCAGCCGATTTCTTCCGCAAAACCGAGTAACTCCTCCAAACCGAGCAGTTCCTCCAAAGTAGACAGCTCCTCGGCAAGTTCTTCCGCCTCGACACCCTCTGAGGCGGAGAAAACTGTTTGGGTCTCGATAAACGGGAAACAACAAAATGTAGCGTTGCTCACGATTCTGCCGCAGATTGTGGAAAACGAAATCGGCAGCAGTGCCGAGCCGGAAGCGATAAAGGCGCAGGCAGTGGCGGCGCATACCTATATCCGATATTATAATGACCGAGAGCAGGCTCCTGCCGTTTCGATTAAGACGGTTTCCAATCAAGCCAAGGTGAATGCCGCCGTTCAAGCGGTGGCGGATAAAATCATGACGGTAAACGGCAAGGCGGTATACACTCCCTACTGTGCCGCAAGTGCCGGCAAAACCAATTCCTCCGCCGATGTATGGGGCGGTGCGCTCTCCCACTTAGTCAGCGTGGAAAGCAAGTATGATTGTCAAGACACCAAAAACTGGGGCTCTGAGAAGAAAATCTCGATAGAAGAGGTACGGGCACTGCTGGAGGAAAAGGGCGGCATTACGGTCTCGGGTGAGCCGAAGGATTGGTTTAAGATTATAAATTACACCGTCGGCGGGTATAATAAAAACATGTCGGTTTGCGGGCAAACTACCTGCACAATCGGCGGAAAAAAACAAACGATTACGGGAAGAGTGCTGCGTGAAAGCATTTTGAAATTGAAAAGCGCCAAATTCGAGGTGGCGGTGGAGGGGGATTCCTTTGTATTCACCACCTACGGCTACGGTCATGGCGTGGGGATGCCGCAGATCGGCGCAAATCTCTATGCCAAAAACGAAAAGTGGAGCTATCAACAGATTTTGACCCATTACTATACCGGAGTGACGATTACAACGCTGAAATAGCGGGGGAGGAGACGATTGGATGGGCGCACGGAAAACGGCTTCAAGCCGAAAGGCAACTGCGGAGCGTATCGGCTTGATCGATGAGGTTCGCGGCTTTGCCATTTTGTGTATGGTGGTTTATCACGGCTTTTATGATGCGGTGTCGATTTTCGGGGCAAACATCCCCGCCTTTGAGCATCCGCTGATGAATTTTATTCGAGATGTTTTTGCCTTTGGATTCATCTTCATTTCGGGAACGGCGTCTCGCTTTTCCCGCAGTAATCTGAAGCGTGGTGCACTTTGCTTCGGCTGTGGGCTTTTGATGACAGCAGTGACGGCGATAGTTGCCGCAGACCAGCTGATTGTGTTCGGCATTTTGCACTGTCTCGGTATCTGCATGATGCTGTTTCCACTGTTATCAAAGGGTTGTGACAGGCTGCCGACTACGCTTGGTGTATGCCTTTTCTCTTTGCTGTTCCTACTGACCTTTCGGGTGAGCGACGGCTATTTAGGCTCCGAACAGCTGTTTGCCGTCTCACTGCCCGATTCCTGGTATTCGACCTCATGGCTGTTTTGGCTGGGGCTGCCGCGCGACGGATTTTTCTCGGCGGATTATTTTCCGCTGCTTCCGTGGTTGTTCGCCTTTCTGCTCGGCGGATATTTCGGAAAGTG
>CAZFQM010000394.1:0-1640 GCA_964520995.1 uncultured Oscillospiraceae bacterium | reverse complement strand
TTTCGCTTGGGGATAGGCAATGGCACAGCCGACACCACCGCCGATTACAGCTACCTTTTTCACATTTTCGAACTCGGAGGGCTTGCCGAGCGGTCCGACAAAGTCAAGAATGGAATCGCCCTGATTCAGTGCCGCAAGCTCTTGCGTTCCTCTGCCGACAACCTGGAAGATAATCGTAACCGTACCCGCGTCCCGATCGTAATCGGCGATAGTCAGCGGAATCCGTTCTCCTTTTTCGTTTACCCTGAAAATGATAAACTGACCCGGCATCGCTTTTTTGGCAATAAACGGTGCGGAAACCTTCATCAGTACGACCGCATCGTTGAGTTGTCTTTTTTCTACGATTTGATACATAAAATTAACCATACCTTTCTTAGCTGCAAGCGGGTGCTCTCCCCGCCGCGCACTATTTTATGATATTGATGAACCCGCTTTTGCCGTTGCAAAAGCAAGGTAAATCGCACATTGCTGTCATGAAAGCCGCATATCTCCGATTGTGTATGTCGATTTGAGCGACAACACGTTCGGAAAAGCAGACTTTGTTACTTTTTTATCATAACATGATTTTATGAAACGTTTTTTTCCCTTTTTTTACGATAATGTGACCTTTTGAAAACATCTCTTTTGAAATTGCAAAGGACGGGTCGGTTATTTTCTCCTCATCAACCAGCACACCGCCTTGTTGTACCAGCCGTCTCGCATCACCGTTTGAAGAGCAAAGTCCCGTTTTAACCAGCAAGCTCAGCAAGCCGATTTTTCCGTCGGTGAAGTCGCTTTCCTCCAATTGAGTGGAGGGCATATCCGCCGAGACTCCGCCGGATAAGAACAGCTCCTTGGCAGCATTCAGCGATTTGTTGGCTTCCTCTTCCCCGTGTACCATCTTCGTTACCTCAAAGGCAAGGATTTCTTTTGCTTTGTTCAGCTCACTGCCGCTCCATTTTTCCATGGCTTCGATTTCTTCAATCGGTACAAAGGTCAACAGCTTCAGGCAATTGATGACGTCATCATCGCCCACATTTCTCCAGTATTGGAAGAACTCATAGGGAGAGGTCTTTTCGGGGTCAAGCCACAAAGCGCCCTTTTCGGTTTTTCCCATTTTCTTGCCTTCCTTGGTGGTCAGCAAGGTAAAGGTCATACCGTATACGGTGTCCTGCTTCACTCTTCTGACCAAATCCACACCGTTGATGATATTCGACCACTGGTCATCTCCGCCTAATTCCACCTTACAGCCAAGCTCGTTATACAAATGCAGGAAATCATAGCTTTGCATCAGCATATAGTTAAACTCCAAAAAGCTCAAGCCACGCTCCATCCGAGATTTAAAGCATTCGGCGGTCAACATACGATTTACCGAGAAATGTACACCGACATCTCTCAAAAATTCGATGTAATTCATATTTAACAGCCAATCTCCGTTGCGGACAATCATTGCCTTTCCTTCTCCGAAATCAACGAATTTCTCCATTTGGCGGCGGAAGCATTCCGCATTGTGGTTGATTTCCTCCGGGGTCAGCATTTTTCTCATGTCGGTTTTTCCGGTAGGATCACCGATCATGGTCGTGCCGGTTCCGAGCAGTGCAATCGGTCGGTGACCCGCCATTTGCAGCCGCTTCATGATAACAAGCTGTAAGAAATGTCCG
>CAZFQM010000393.1:0-1648 GCA_964520995.1 uncultured Oscillospiraceae bacterium | reverse complement strand
CGCCGATACACAACTTACTTATTCCGAGAATCTCGAATCCGCAATCGGTCCGCTTGGAAGACTTGCAGTGTCGAATTTGGAGGCATTTTCTGCGATGGATTGGGATACGGATATGCTGGAGAGCATTCTGGCTCAACAGAGCAACACGGTGGAAATTCCGGAGGTGCCGGGCGGTTATTATACAGCAAGATGTTTGACACAGGCATTTTGGTATGTTGTAGAGCAGGGCGCAACGCCGACGGAATCGCTGCTGACATGGGGCGAGGTTTTGGATAATGAAATCGCACGGAAACGAGCAGAGTATATCACTGCGGAATAATGGAGATGATTCAAATGAAAGCGCAAGGCATGAACAGAAAAAGGCGGCATATCCAAAACCGCGGGGAAAGTCTTTCGTTTTATTTAATGCTGGCACCGTTCGCAATACTGTTTATTCTTTTTACGGTGTTGCCGGTATTGTCCTCTGTGGTGCTGAGCTTTTTTAACTATGACATGATGTCTATGCCGAAATTTAACGGCCTGAACAACTATTTGCGAATGTTTGTCGGGGATGAAATTTTCCCGAAAGCTGCTTTAAACACATTGAAATTTTCAATTATAACGGGACCGGTAAGTTTTTTCATTTCCTTTTTATTGGGATGGCTTATCAATGAGTTAAGGCCGTTTGCCCGTAGCGCGCTGGCTTTCCTGTTTTACGCACCGTCACTTGCCGGAAATACGCTTTTAATATGGCAAACCGCCTTTTCCGGCGACAGCTATGGCTACATAAACAACATCTTAATTTCCATGGGCTTGATAGATACCGCAATCAACTGGTTTCAGAATACAACCTATGTTACGACGGTCATCATTATTATTCAGCTTTGGTCCAGTATCGGTGTTTCGTTTTTGGCCAATATTGCCGGAATGCAGAATGTAAACCCCGAAATGTATGAGGCAGGTGCCTTGGACGGCATCAAAAGCCGCTGGCATGAGCTGTGGTACATTACCCTACCGAGTATGAAGAGCATCCTCCTTTTCAGTGCCGTTATGCAGATACAGGCAACCTTTTCGATTGGTTCTACCATTCAAACACTGGCAGGATATCCGAGCGTGGACAATGCGGTCGATACAATTGTAACGCATTTGGGCGACGTCAGCAGCACCCGTTATGAAATGGGCTATGCTGCGGCAATCTCTGTTTTCCTTTTTCTGATGATGGCGATATCTCGTATCGTGATTGGGAAGATAATGGATTTGCTCGGAAAATAGCTTGAAGGATTTATCAATGAAAATTAAGGGGTGGTAACCGGTGGCAAGATATGCCGAATATAAGCGATATACAAGAAGTCGTGCCGGTAATGTGGTTTATTTCAGTTTTCTCTTTCTTATGGGAGTTTTTTCGGTTTTGCCTTTGATCTATTGCATTCTTACCGCTTTTAAGCCGTTGGAAGAGCTACTTATTTTTCCTCCGCGCTTTTTCGTAAGCAGACCGACCTTGAAAAATTTTACGATTTTACCGTCTTTGATTGAAAATATGGGGGTGCCGTTCAGCCGATATATTTTTAATTCGGTGTTTATCTCACTTGTGACAACGGCATTGAATATTATTATTTCTTCGATGGCGGCATATACCCTTTCCAAGTCACAGATCAAAGGAAAAAATCTG
>CAZFQM010000392.1:0-1654 GCA_964520995.1 uncultured Oscillospiraceae bacterium | reverse complement strand
GTTGACACAAATTGGGGCAGTTTTGTTTTTATTGCTCTAAGTCTCGATTGATGGCACGCCGTGCCTCCTGCAGAGAGATTTGTGCCGTGCCGACAAAATAGCAGATCATATTGCCGATGACGGCGATAATCATCAGGAGTGAAAGCCATCCGCTTAACTGCTTTCCAATGGCGGTGAAGAAGATAATGACACCGATTCCGACAGAAAGCAGCAGCTTCATGGTGCAAATGAGAGTGCGTGTTTTGCGGAGCAGTTGCACTTTTCCTGCCTCCGATACGGCAATCGGAATATTCCATACCTTTGGAAACAGCAGTAAAACGGTAATGCCGACGAAAAGAACGAGCTGCACGATTACCAAAGCGAGCAGCATCCCTTTATTGCACCATGCATCGGGTTGACCGAATTTGTCATAATGTGAGGGGATTCTCTCGGCGAGCTGATGCCAGTGGAGTGACAAGGTGACCGAGGTGGCAATCACGGCTGCTGCGGACAGTATTTCGGCAACACCTTGCCACACGGTAAGTGAGCACTTTTTCAGCATAAAGTTAAGCTCCTTTCGGATAGGGAATATATTATTTAATATACTCTCTCTGCAGCCGATTGTCAAATCAAAATTTGCATTTTTGAGGAAATTCGGGAAACACTACTGGTAGAAAATGATGATTACGGAAGTGGGTAAGACGATGATGCAAGCGCTTTTATTTGTCGGTAATGTTTTATTACGGTCGATTATTTCGATTGCCGTCCTTTTTATATTGACGAAATTCATGGGTGCAAAGCAGATTTCACAGCTGACCTTTTTCGATTATGCCATCGGAATCTCGATTGGCTCCATCGCCGCAGATATTGCCGCCGATATTGAATCAAGCTATCTGGATGCCCTGCTCGGGATGGGGATTTATGCGGGTGTCGCCGTCTTGATTTCCTATCTTACCACCAAGAGCATGAGGGCAAGGCGGCTACTGACGGGGGAATCGACGATTTTGATTGATAAAGGCAGGATATTAAAGCGGAATTTAAACAAGACAAAGCTCGATATTAACGATTTGCTGTGCGAATGCCGTGTTTCCGGATATTTTAATCTTGCCGATTTGGAATACGTGGTGATGGAGCCGAACGGAAAGCTCAGCTTTCTTCCCAAGGCGGCGAAAAAATCGGTGACCGCCGAGGAGCTCGGCTTGGCTCCGAAGCAGGAGGGCTTGGTTACCAATGTCGTTATTGACGGAAAAATTATGCCCCAAAATTTAAAGGCAGTGGGGAAAAATCAAGAATGGCTGTTTGCCCGTTTGAAGGAGCAAAAGCTTCAAGGCACGGAGCATATTATCCTGGCGACGGTGGATGAAAATGATTGCCTGTCGGTTTATTCGGAGTCGGAGAGTTGAGCTGTTTATGCGGCTGTCAACAGATAAATATGAACAATTTGAAAACGCCTCTTCTTGACTATTTGCGAAAAATTCATATAAAAGCTTAATATTTACAATATTTTATTGCAATTGTGCCCGACAAATGCTATGATACTGATGTCAATAGGATTACACCCGGTTTTACATTTGAAATGGAGGAATGTTTTGTTGGAATGGCATCATATGTCACCGAATCAGGTGAACGAGGAACTGCAGACCGATTTTGCAAACGGGTTGACCTCGGAGCAGGC
>CAZFQM010000391.1:0-1662 GCA_964520995.1 uncultured Oscillospiraceae bacterium | reverse complement strand
TTTAGGCATTTATTCTTCCGTTCCTGTTTTAGGGCTTACTGCTACAAATATTCGTTATCTTGATAACAGGCGGGATATGGCGGATGAACTCTTTGATGGCAACATAGCTTCCGAAATGTCGCTTGGCGAAGCGATAGTAAGGGGAATATTGAATCCTCCTAAATATGTTCTTTCGGTTTTTTCGTATCAAAACAGCTTGGAGAAATATCAAAAGCGTGTGAACATGGCAAAAAGCAAGGCGAAGCGTGACGCGGGAGAAAAGTATCTTGAAGCGTTGCGTCGTGCTTTGGAAAAAGCGGAAGGCATTGACACGATTTTTAATAAGCATATGCCTGACCAAAGTGGCAAATATATTGTTTTCTGCTCAAATATCGATCATATGGGTGAAATGATTGATTTGTCCTATGATTGGTTTAAAGGTATCGATGAAAATCCACATATTTATTCTGCATATTCAAACGACCCCGAAGCAAGCAAGGCATTTTGCGATTTCAAGGCGGATAACAGCGAGCATTTAAAACTGTTGTATTGTATTGATATGCTAAACGAGGGACTACACGTTGAAAATGTAAGTGGAGTTATTTTACTGCGCCCTACCGTCTCTCCGATAATTTACAAGCAGCAAATCGGCCGGGCTTTATCTGCAAGCAAAAAGAAAGAACCGGTTATCTTTGATGTTGTAATGAATATTAACAATCTGTACAGTATCGGTGCTGTGGAAGAAGAAATGCAGATTGCAACGGCTTATTATCGTTCTTTGGGCGAAGATAATGCAATTGTTAACGAACATTTCAAAATTTATGACGAGGTCAAAGATTGCAGGGAGCTTTTTGAAAAGCTCAATGATGTTTTATCGGTTTCTTGGGAAACCATGTTTAGGCAAGCAAAGAATTATTATTCGGAAAACGGAAATTTAGAAGTGCCGGCTCGGTTCATTACGCAAGATGGCTATTCTCTCGGACATTGGATATACAATCAGCGAGCGGTAAAAAAAGGACAGTTGCAAGGTAACCTTTCGGAACAACAAATAAACAGGTTAAATTCCATCGGTATGCGCTGGGATTTATATACCGATTACAGCTGGGAAAAGAATTTCAAAGCAGCGAAAGAGTATTACGAAAAGAACGGCAATCTCGATGTTCCGTCACGGTATGTTACAAAATACGGTTTGCCTCTCGGCGCATGGTTATCCAATTTGAGAACTTTGGAAAGCTCCGGAGCACATCCTAAATACATTACAGATGAAAGAAAGAAGCAGCTTGAAAGCGTAGGTATGATATGGAGCAAGCTGGACTATTATTGGGAGCAAAACTTTGCAGAGGCATTTCGTTACTATAAAGAAAACGGAAATTTGCTTGTTCCGTGCAGATATGTTTCAGATTCCGGTATACGGTTGGGTTCTTGGATTGCCAGATTGCGGAAAGTATACAAAGGCGAATGTAAAGGCACGCCTCCGACAAAAGAACAAATATCCCGCTTGAATGCAATCGGAATGGTGTGGGATACAGACGTTGACCGAAAATGGAATGCAGCCTATCAAAAAGCTGAGCAATATTTCGAAAAAAATGACAATTTATCCGTACCGCGCGCCTATAAGACGAAGGATGGATTTTCGCTCGGACAATGGGTGGTCAATCAGCGAAAATACTATGAAAACGACAC
>CAZFQM010000390.1:0-1682 GCA_964520995.1 uncultured Oscillospiraceae bacterium | reverse complement strand
GTAGCATATTGTCCTTGGAGAGGGACACTAATAACTACTACTTTATTATACGAGGGGGCAAGAAAATGGCTTGCAGCCTAGCGGATATGCGACATAAAGAGGTCATCAATGTCAGGGACGGCACAAAAATCGGATATGTAGACGATGTGGAATTTGACACAGTGAGTGCCGAACTGACTGCATTGGTGGTTTACGGAAAATCCAGATTTTTCGGTTTATTCGGCAGAGAGGAGGACATTGTCATCACCTGGCCGGATATTGAGGTAATCGGAGAGGATACGGTTTTAGTCTCTTTTGAGGCAATCCGCGCTCTTCCGAGTAAAAAGCTCGGCTTTTTTTCGAAGCTGTTCGATTAGAGCAGCTTCGACTTCGTTTTCTCTCCATAAACAAAATCAAAGAAGCATTCTTTGATGAAGCATCGAAAAATTGATTGAAAACAGCGGTACAGCTTTCGCCGTACCGCCCTCCGAAGATATTTTAGAAACAAGCAGTGGAAAATCTAAGCATACTTCTGTCTCCGATATGGATGAAAATCAAAGGGCATCGAAGCCTTCAAAAAATGCGACGCTTCGATGCTCTTAATATTTTTCCCGAATCTGTTCTCACGGTATCACAAAAGTCAAAGGAAAGACATCACTATGTTTTCTCCGCCGTTGTCGGTACCGTTTTTTTCCCGTCACAGACGGAAGCGGTTACTCCGTTTCTTCTGTTAACCCAGCGGCGAATCAATTCATAAATCACCGAGGTGGTGGGAATCGCCAAAAGCATTCCTACGATTCCGAACAAGCTGCCGCTGACAATGACCGCCGACAACACCCAAATAGCAGGCAGGCCTACCGAGCTTCCGACCACCTTGGGATAAATAATGTTAGACTCCAGCTGTTGCAGGACGATGATAAAAATCACAAACCAAACGGCGCGAATCGGATTGTCCAAAAGCAAAATAAAGGTACATGGAATCGCACCGATGATCGGGCCGACAAACGGAATCAAGTTGAAGATAGCGGTGATCGTGCTAATCAAAATCGCATACTTAAAGCCGAACAGCGTCATGCCGATAAAGCACAATATGCCCAAAATCAACGCCTCGGTCAATTGCCCGCTGATAAAGGAGGAAAATGTCGTGGAAATCATGTTCAACAACTCAACGGTACGCTCATAATGCTTTTCTTTCAAAACTGCCGTTAAAATGCGATTTCCGTGATTGACCAGCTTCTTCTTTTGAGACAATGCGTAAATCGAAATAACGATGCCGACAATGCTGTCGGTGACCGTACCGATAATTCCGGAGGAAATATTGACAAGGCCGGTAAACAGCTCCGTCAAAATGGTCGGAAGATTTTTGGCAAAGTCCATCAGCTTCTGCTCTATCTCGAATTCCTCCCACCAATTTCGTCCGCCGAAATTCAATGCCTTTACCGTAAAGTTCTTGATGTTGTCATAGTATTCGTTTAAATTGGAAACAAACAAATTGACACTGGTTCCGAGCTGTGGAATAATGAAAATAACAATCCCCGCAATGATTCCCAGAGCAAGCAAATATAAAAGGAGTAACGAGACAATATCATTCACCTTGGGAGGGATTTTCGGAATCATCCAAGCCAGTATCTTTTTGATCCGCTCATAAGGGCGATTAAGTACAAATGCAATAACAGCACCGATTATGATCGGACGAAGGGCTC
>CAZFQM010000389.1:0-1691 GCA_964520995.1 uncultured Oscillospiraceae bacterium | reverse complement strand
CGGAATCGGATTCGTGCAAGGATGTTTAAATCCGTTTTGTTGAATTTAATGTAAACAATATTACGATATTAAAGGAATGGTGATTTTTATGCTATGTTCAAAATGCGGAAAAAAAGAAGCAACGACTCATTATAAGCAAACGGTTAACGGAAAGACCATTGAGGTGAATGTTTGCTCTGCCTGTGCGGAGGAGATGGGATTATCTCAAATGCTTCACGGACTCGGCGGATTTCAATTCAATATCGGAGATATCTTTTCCGGCTTACTGGGAAGCTTATCTTCCTTGCTGCCTACGCAGGAGGAAACAGTGTGTCCGGAATGCCACAGTGATTTAAACACCATCATAAAAAGCGGCAGGATCGGCTGTGCCCGTTGCTATGCCACCTTTCGCAATGAGCTGATTCCGACCATTGAGCAGCTGCACGGCAAGGTGTATCATCAAGGAAAGTTGCCGCGGTCGGCAGGCGAAGCTGCACGGCAAAAGGCACATTTGAGCAACCTGAAGAAAAAATTGGAGGAAGCGATACGCACGCAGGAGTTTGAAAATGCGGCAAAATATCGTGACGAAATCAATGAATTGGAGAAAGGAGCGGAAAATCATGACTAAATGGTTTGAAACAGTGGGAGAACAATCCGATATCGTTATCAGCTCTCGCATTCGATTGGCAAGAAATTTGGTGAATTATCCGTTTTGCGGTCGTCTTACCGAGGAGCAGGAGCAAAAGCTCGAAAACGAAGTGAAAAATGCATTGGAAAAGATCAATTTGGGAGATAATGCACTTCGATTTTTCGAGGTTAAGGAGCTTAGCCGAACCGATGGCTTGGCGATGGTGGAAAATCACATTGTAAGCCCCGATTTTTTGGAGAATCCCAATGCGTTGCTGGCTTTGTCGCAGGATGATTCGGTCAGCGTAATGGTGAACGAGGAGGATCATATTCGGATTCAGATTTTGGCTTCCGGTTTGGACTTGGAGCGTGCACTTGATATCGCCAATAAAATCGATGACGTGCTGGATGAAAGCTTGGACTATGCCTTTGACGATCAGCTGGGATTTTTGACGGCTTGCCCGAGTAATTTGGGAACGGGGCTTCGTGCTTCGGTAATGCTTCATATTCCCGCTTTGGAAAAGGCAGGGGCGTTGAGCAAAATGTCGGGAACAATCTCGAAGCTCGGCTTAACTTTGCGTGGTACCTACGGAGAGGGTTCTAAGGTGCTTGGCTCTGTTTATCAGCTTTCCAACCAGATTACCTTGGGCATATCGGAGGAACAGGCGGTCAAGAATCTGCATGAGATTACATTGCAAATCATCGAGAAAGAACGTGAGGCGCGCCGTGCACTGGTAAAATCCGAAAAAGCAATCGATCAGATTTATCGTTGCTACGGAATTTTAAAATATGCGAAGCTGATTTCCTCCGAAGAATTTTTTGATTTAATGTCCTATGTGAGAATCGGCATTTCCGAAAAGATACTGAATGTCGATGCAACAGAAGCGGTGACGATACAAAAGCTCAACTATTTGCTGTCGCAGATCGGCAGCGCGACTATTTGCCGAAATGCCAAGGAGGATTTATCTCCCGAAAAAAGAGACAGCATTCGTGCAAAAATGATACAGGAAGTACTGTAAAATAGGAATACGAAACGAATTTAAGGAGAGGGTGATTTTATGTTTTTATTTGATGGTTTTACCGAG
>CAZFQM010000388.1:0-1692 GCA_964520995.1 uncultured Oscillospiraceae bacterium | reverse complement strand
AATTTGCTCCGCGGTATTTAAGTTGCTTCCACTGACCGTTATCGTTTCAATATTAAAAAAAACCGTCAAGGATAAGGTGATACCGGAAATCAGCACAAAAAACAACAAAAGCAGGTAATACAGCGTATAGCTCCGCTTCTTCCGTTTTCTGTGTCTGACTCCGTTTGCCGCACGTGCAGCTTCACCCGAAGGCGTATTCCTGGTTTTTTTTACTTCCTTCATAGCCTTGAAGTACCCTTTCCGCTTCCACTCGGAAACCGTGTTAATATTGAAATAAGCTACCGTCACAAAGCTTCAATAAACCTCTGCGATATCAGCGCCCAGCTTTCTTAAATTGCCGCAGATATCCTCATATCCGCGTTCAATGTGGTAAATATCCTCTATCACGGTATCACCGTGTGCCGCCAGGCCTGCGATAACTACAGCGGCTCCGCCCCGTAAATCGGTAGCACGCACCGAAGCACCGTAAAGTCGCTTCACACCCCGCACTACCGCCACCTTACCCTCGGTTTTGATATCGGCGCCCATTCGGCACAATTCACCGACCTGCTTAAAGCGATTTTCGAAGATGTTTTCCACAAATACCGTTGTTCCCTCCGCTGTTGTTTCCAACGCCATCAGCAGAGCCTGCGCATCGGTGGGAAAGCCCGGATAGGGCAGAGTTCGGATGATTTTGGCATTTTTCAGCCTCGGCTTGCCCTTTAGATAAATTCCATGCTCCGAGGTGATAATTTTGCAGCCCATCTCCCGCAAAATCGGCAAGATACTGCTCAATGCTC
The DNA here is from genome assembly GCA_964520995.1 of uncultured Oscillospiraceae bacterium. GTDB lineage: Bacteria > Bacillota > Clostridia > Oscillospirales > Ruminococcaceae > HGM13222. Next base: position 913 of record CAZFQM010000388.1, on the reverse strand, counting down.
TCGGGTCTGTCTGCGTCAAAACAAGCTCACCGTCGGTAGCAGCCGCACAGCATAAATAGGTAGCTGTAACGATTCTGTCCGGAATCACGGTATGCTCGGCTCCGGACAGCCGTTCTACCCCCTCGATGATGATTGTGCTCTTGCCCGCGTCTTGAATTTTCGCACCGCACTTATTTAAAAAGTCAGCCAAATCTATAATTTCGGGCTCCTGCGCCGCGTTGGATATCACTGTGGTTCCCTGCGCGGTCGCCGCCGCCAAAATGATATTTTCGGTCGCACCGACACTGGGAAAGGAGAGGGAAATCTCGCATCCCTTTAATCTGCTTTCGGTACTGCAAATCAGATATCCGTGCTCCTCCCGAATGTCCAAGCCCAATTGTCGGAGTGCGGATAGGTGCAAATCGATAGGGCGTGCTCCCAGGTCACAGCCGCCGGGAAAGCTGATTCTCGTTTTTCCCAGCCGTGCGGCGATTGCGCCCAAAAAAACGACCGAGGAACGCATCTCCCGCATCAGCTCATCCGGCACATCGAAATGTGTTAAATTTTCGGTATTTACAATGACCGTACTCTTCTCCCGACGTACTTGACAGCCGAGATAAGACAAAATTTTACAAGCGGCATCGACATCCGACAAAGCAGGGCAATTATGTAAAACGCTTTCACCCGCAGATAAAACGGTCGCCGCCAGCAAAGGCAAGGAGCTGTTTTTGGCGCCGCCGACCGCAAGCTCTCCCCGTATCGGCATACCGCCTTGTATCTTTATTTTATTCACCCTATCCAACACCCTTCCGAAAGCATTGTCGATCACAGCTGCCGCAGAGAAAGCCAATGATTGAATCTTCTCCCTACTCGGCACCTACGCAAACTATACTATGCTTCGGGTCGGAATATTGTGATTATTTCTTTTTCTCGG
>CAZFQM010000387.1:0-1705 GCA_964520995.1 uncultured Oscillospiraceae bacterium | reverse complement strand
ACATAGTATGGTTTTTACGGTGCTATGTCCTTTTTTATGGAAAAATATAAGGTCGGATTATTGACGATGTCGGACGGGAGACCGTATCTGCATCAAACGCAGTATGAAATGAATATGCAATATCAAGAGGCGATTAAGGAAGCCTTGGAGGCAACCGGTGTCGTGGAGGTCATTGCGGGAACGGCGCCAATTCATTCCAATGCGGAGGCAAAAGCCGAGGCGATGCGATTGAAAGCGGCGGGTGTGGAGTTGACGATTTTCAATTATGCGATTTGGTGCTACCCGCAGTTTACGGCGGTGGCGGCGAATTATGCACCGGGTCCGTATATTTTGTTTTGCAATATCCATCCCTCGGAATGTGGCATGGTCGGCATGATGGCGGCAGCGGGCACCTTTGACCAGCTGGGACTTGTTTATGAAAGAATTTGGGGAAAAATTCAAGACCCCGCTGTTTTGGAAAAGGTCATGACCTTTATTCGCGGAGCGGCTGCGGTCGGCAGATTGCGCGGAAATACATACGGCAATTTCGGCGGCAGACCGATGGGAATGTATACCGCGGTTGCCAATACCGAGCAGTGGCAAAGGGAATTCGGGATTGACGTTGAGAATATTGAGCAGTATGATATCGTTCGCTATGGAGATGCGGTGCCGTCGGAAAAGGTGGAGGCTGCGAGAAAATGGTTGGAGCGGTATGCCGGTCGGGTAGGCTATAATGATACCAATTTCACACCGCAAAAGCTGGAAACGCAAATACGGTCCTATTACGGCTTGCGGCAGATTATTGCGGAGCGACAGCTTGATTTTGTCGGCATTAAGGCACATGGCGATTTGACCGATTGGTATGTTACCATGGATTTGGCAGAAGCCTTTTTGAATGACCCCTATGATATGGACGGAGCGCATGAGCCGATTGTTGCGGCAACCGAGTCCGATATGGACGGCGCCTTGACCATGCAGCTTTTTAAATACATGACAGGACAGCCGGTGCTGTTTGCGGATGTGCGACATTATGAAAAGTCGGAGGATGTTTGGTTCTTCGGAAATTCCGGAACCTCGGCAACCTATTTTGCGGGCGGCTCCGAGGAGCCTGCGGAAAACATGAAAAATGTTTCACTGTTGCCCGAATCAAAGGATTACCCGGCGGGCGGAGGCAGTGTTCATTACTTTGCGGCTCCCGGAAAGGTGACAATGGCGCGCTTGGCACGGAAAAACGGAAAATATTATTTAACCCTTGTTCCGGCTGAGATTGTGCAGTTTGATCGGGAAAAGATGGAAAAGCTGGGGAATATGGCAACGCCGCAATGGCCGATTGCCTTTACCAAGATTGCAACCTCAGCGGAAGTCTTTTTAAGACATTATCCCTGTAACCATATTCACGGGGTGTACGGAGATTACATCGAGGAGTGGAAAACAGTGGCGAAAGTTCTCGGCATCGAGGTGCAAATCTTAGATGAGAGCATGACCGAGTAAGAGCCCTTGCAGGCAGCAGCTGCAAGGACGTCATGAAAGCGGAATGACAGTACTGCTGTATTTTAGTAAGAAAAAGAGCCGAACCCTATGATGCGGACAAAATCGAATCCGTATCGGGTCTCGGCTCTCTGCTTCATGTGATCAGATTGTGTAAGGGGGCGAAAATTTGCATTTTCACCCCCTTTTTCAATGGCTGTTCTTACTGTACTGCTTGAACGTTGGCAGCCTTGAGACC
>CAZFQM010000386.1:0-1713 GCA_964520995.1 uncultured Oscillospiraceae bacterium | reverse complement strand
CGTTTAACACATAATTATGCAGTAATTCCGTCATCTTTCCCATAGCGTCCTCCGATAAAAATTTATCTTAACATCTATTATTCCGTTTTCGGTGTCAATCAATGCTTACGTGACAGTAGTCGACGGGTCAATTCCTCCAAAAATCCGATGTCCGCAAAATCCCGTAGGCAACCTAATGCGTCTGCACTGTATTCTGCGGCGGCTTCCTTTGCCCGCTTCATCCCAAACAACGCAATATAGGTTTTTTTATCCTTGTCAACATCGCTTCCGATCGGCTTTCCGAGCTGTTGCGCATCTCCCTCGACATCCAGAATATCATCTACAATCTGGAAAGCGAAGCCCAAGCTTTCGGCATATTTCCGTGCAAGCTGTCGCTTCGACATATCGGCTGCCGCGGCAATACATCCCAGCTCGCAAGCCGCCTTCAGCAGCGCCGCCGTTTTTAAATCATAGGTTGCATACAGTGTCTCGGCATCAATAGCCTGTCCCTCGCTTTGCAGGTCGATCACCTGCCCGCCGATCATTCCCATCACACCCGCATAATCGGAGAGTGTCGCCGTTGCTTCTACAATCTGCTCCGCCGGCAGCTTTGCCTGCGCCAGCGTGCGAAAAGCAAGCGTCAACAAGCCGTCACCCGCCAGCAACGCGTTTGCCTCACCGTATGCCTTGTGACAAGAGGGCTTTCCTCTTCGGAAATCGTCATCGTCCATACAAGGCAGATCATCATGAATCAGAGAATAGCTGTGAATCATTTCCACTGCGGCGGCAAACGGCAAAGCGTTTTGCGGATCTCCCCCACAAATACGGCAAAACTCCAGCGCCAGCACCGGGCGAATTCTTTTTCCCCCCGCCCCTACGCTGTAGGCCATCGCATCGGCAACAATTTGTTGCTTTCCGAGCGGCACCGATAAGGAATGCGTTAAATATTCCTCGGTTAAGGTAACATATTGGTTTAATTTGTTTTCAAAATCCACAACACGGTTCGTTTTTCCGCCTGAGTAAAGCGGTAAAAACATCCTTTCTGTATAATAAACAGCCGATTACGCCTCAGCTGTCTCCTCTTTTTTGGCTGTTGTCAGCTCTTCCAGCTTCAGCTGTGCCTTTGACAGCTCCTTTTTGCAAAAGGAAGTATATTTGACTCCCTGCTCATAGAGTTGTAATGCGCGTTCCAGCGGAAGATTGCCTTTTTCCATTTCCTCCACAATCCTTTCCAACTCGGTGATTGCGGTCTCAAAGGTTAAATTTTCCATTTTCACGGTCATTCCTTTCTTTCCAACCGACGAAAACCGTCCGAAAGCAGGCCTATAGCACCCTGCTGCGAAACTCTCCGTCTTTAAGCTTTGTCACCACCGTCATACCCTGCGTTACATCCTCAACGGCGGTAATGATTTTATCCTCGGCAAAGGTAATGGAGTAACCTCTTGTCAACACCTTGAGAGGACTGAGTGCCTCCAGCACTTCCACCGATTTTAACAGCCGCTTGTCCTTTTCCTCAACCGATGCGGCAAAGGCGGCATTCAAGCGCTTGGTTAAATGCTCCAACGTATTTCTGTTATTGGCAATCGAGACCGACGGAGACATCAGCTTCAGCCGCTCGACATCGCTCTTCAATTGATTGAATTTATTTTGCAGATGATTGATCGCGTAACGCTGCAACTGATTTTCGGTGCTTTCAAGCTGTTGCCGCACCACACTGCAATCCGGTGCCACCAA
>CAZFQM010000385.1:0-1729 GCA_964520995.1 uncultured Oscillospiraceae bacterium | reverse complement strand
CCCGTCGGGCTGGTTGCCGACCCCGTTTGGGCATTAAAAAGCAAAAACAACCTCTGAATTGACGGAAGAGCAGACTTCCAAGCCTATTATGACGGTCACGCCGACACTCGGTCCTGGATTGAAAATCAAAGCATCGACTTTGTTTGTGTCACGGTCAAGCAATCCCTCAGCGACAGCAACTTAAATTTCGGCACTGTTTCGGGCTGGTGGGTCAATGTTGCGAGCCAAGCAAAAATACCGCTCTATTTTATTTTAGCGGGAGAAAAGGTCTGCACCGACCAAGTCGGCTGGAGCGGTACCGACCAGCTCATCCGTCAAGTCTCGTTGACCAGCAAGCTGACCGGATATTACGGCAGCTTCTTCAGCGGCTATGACCACATGGTATCCGACCCCCGCGGAAGCACCGCGGCACTGCTAAAATATTACGCCGACGAATACACCGAAAGCAACCTCTTCCAAGATTTGACCATTACCTCTCCGAAGAAGCTTTCTACCACCACTTACGAAGATACTGTGATATTCAGCGGAAAATATGACCCGCAGTTTGAGGTTACCATCAACGACAACAAGGTCATTCCGACCAAAAAAGGAGAATTTTACGAAAAATATGCCTTAGAGGTCGGCACTAATCGATACACCATTCGTCACAAAGGACAGGTGAAAACCTATACAATCGTTCGCAAGGTCAAGGTTTTCGAAAGCGTCAATCCGACCGGCAGCTTGGAGGTGGACGGAGAAACCTCGATTCGAGTGGAAGCAAAGGCTTATCGCGGCTCTACGGTCACGGCTGTCTTTAACGGAAAAACCATCACCTTGAGCGAGCTGGAAAATGCCGACGGAGAAAACCAATCCTCTGCCTACACCTCCTATACCGGGAGCTTTACCGCGCCGAAATCCGGCTCTTCCGACCAAAAGCTGGGTGCCATTCAGTTTAAGGCAACCTATAAAAATTCCACCGAAAGCAAGACAGGCGCCTCTGTTACGCTGCTCAAGAAAATAGAAATTCCCGATTGGTCCCCCGGCAGCGGAGACGGTCTCGGCGGCTCGGTCATCCCACCGCTCAATCCGAAGCTGCAGGTACGAGTAGATACCGACTATCTGGAAGTATATGACCCCGGTGATACCGATCCCTATCCCTCCGCAAAATACTACTCTCTGCCGAAAGGGACAATTGATTACATTGATTCCCAGCGCACAATCAGCAATAAAACCTTTTATTACCTACACTCCGGCAAGCGTGTGTTGCAATCCGATGTTTCTACCTTTACCGGTGACTACAACGGCAACAACGCGCTATCCGACATGGAATTCCGTGAGGATGGTAATGCAACTGTACTGCGATTAAAGCAAAAATGGAACGCGCCCTTTAACATCACTTTCAATGATGTGGAATATTACACCGGCTCCGCCGACCATGATTTTTATGTGCGCAACTTCACCTCCGACACCGTGACCATCACCTTCGATTATACCACGCAAGCCGAGGCGATCTCCAAGGAGCTACTGAAAAATATTACCATGTTTACCGACATCAAGCTGGAAAAAATCATCCAGTACAACATCGACCGTTACCGCCTACACCTGAAGCTGGCGCGTCCCGGAAAATATTACGGATGCTATTCCTACTATGATGAGGAGGGATATCTGGTTCTGCGCTTTAACAACATCAAGGGAAGCTTAGATGGCGTTCGCATCTTTATTGACCCCGGACATGGCGGTGCGGATTCCG
>CAZFQM010000384.1:0-1732 GCA_964520995.1 uncultured Oscillospiraceae bacterium | reverse complement strand
ATCACCGTATTGGCGTCGGAAAAATCCGGGCTGTTCCGGCAATCGGCAAAGAGGTGGGCGATGAGCTGTCGTTCGGCGGCCTTTTGGGCTCTGCACCCGTGATGGACATTTCAAAGACCTCTCCTGCAAAATTTATCAGCCGCGGCGGACAAATCCCCGCTCCGTTGCAAAGCCTGAAGAACTAAGATATACATAAACACTCAATCGTTTGAAAGCAACGCTTTCTGTTCTCGGAAAGGAAGAAAATTATGGAAAAAATTCTGAAGTTGTTAAAGCAAAACGCCAGATTATCCAACGAGCAGCTTGCCGCAATGCTGGGAACCACTGCCGAAGAGGTTGCCTCCCAAATCGCCTCTTTAGAGGAACAAGGAATCATCAAGGGCTACAAACCGATTATTGATTATGAAAAAGCTGACAGTGAAGTGGTCACCGCAATCATCGAATTGAAGGTTACCCCGCAAAAAAATTTCGGCTTTGAAGAGATTGCCAAACGCATTGTGGAATACAGTGAAGTTGACAGCGTATACCTTATGTCGGGCGGATATGACCTTTCGGTCACCGTCAAAGGAAAAACCTTTAAGGATATCGCTTTGTTTGTTGCACATCGCCTGGCACCGCTGGACTCGGTCATCTCCACGGCAACGCATTTTGTCCTTTCCTGCTACAAAGATACCGGTATTGTGCTGTGTGATACCTCCGCTGACGAAAGGGGGCACAACTGGCTGTGATGGATTATAGTACTGTTTTATCCAAAACGGTGCAGGAAATCAAACCATCCGGTATCCGTAAATTTTTTGATATTGCCAGCGAAATGGATCATGTTATCTCGCTCAGCATCGGAGAGCCTGACTTTAAAACCCCTTGGGATATTCGCAAAAAAGCAATCCACACCCTGGAAAAAGGTCGCACCTGGTATTCCGCCAACAGCGGTATGTCTGATTTGCGTGTCGCCATCAGCAAATATCTGGAGCGGCGGTTTCGGCTTCGCTATTGCCCCGACAACGAGCTGCTGGTAACGGTCGGCGGTTCGGAAGCAATTGATATGAGCATTCGCGCCATGATCTCCAATGGGGATGAGGTATTGATTCCGGAGCCTTGCTTTGTTTGCTACGCTCCAATCGTCACCCTGTCGGGCGGTACCCCGGTATCAATTCCGACCAAGCCCGAAAATGCTTTTCGGTTAACTGCCGACGAGCTGAAAGAAAAAATAACCGACAAAACCAAGCTGCTTATCCTCCCCTTTCCCAACAATCCGACCGGAGCGGTCATGCGCCGAAATCATTTGGAAGAAATTGCGGCTGTTTTGCGCAACACCAACATCATGATCCTATCGGACGAAATTTACGCCGAGCTTACCTACAACGGTCAGCATACCTCCATTGCGGAAATAGACGGAATGTGGGAACGTACCATTGTGGTAAACGGTTTTTCCAAAACCTACGCCATGACCGGCTGGAGACTCGGTTATGCCGCAGGACCCGCACCGATTATCAAGCAGATGACAAAAATTCATCAATTCGCTATTATGTGTGCTCCCACGACCAGCCAATTTGCCGCAATCGAAGCACTGGAAAATTGCGACGAGGATGTCCGCGTCATGGCGGAGGAATATGACGAGCGGCGTCGGCTGATTGTAGACGGTCTTAATCGGATGGGCTTGACCTGCTTTGAACCCGAGGGAGCATTTTATGTTTTCCCCTCCATTAAAAAGACGGGATTACGCTCTGAAGAA
>CAZFQM010000383.1:0-1741 GCA_964520995.1 uncultured Oscillospiraceae bacterium | reverse complement strand
GATGAGACGAGCAGGCTGTTGTTGCTTCAAAAGCTCCGGAAAATTGTCAATGAGCAACATTTCCAGCAATTGAATCAGCTTCGCTTTGCGGGTGAGCGGAAGCGTAGGATTATCAATGACCTCGAAAAAAAGCCCTAACGCCTTTTCGGTGTCCGAAAAGACAACGGTCGGTTCCTTGGGATAGTCGATAAAAATATCGTTGCGAATCCAGGTCTTTTCCTTTTCGTTCAACGCATTCATATCCTTAAAAGAAACCGGAACCTGCTCACTGTTTGCGATGTGGTTGATGTCGAAATGAATGTGAGGCTGTGACAGGTCACTTTTTATATTGAAAAGGCTATGAGGGACTCCCGGGCGAAGTAAAATAAACTGTCCCTTTCGGAAGCAATAATCGACTTCATTGTAGTTTAAGGTCAAAGCGCCGTTCTCCAGGTAGATCAGCTCGTAATCGAAAATGATACGCCGCTTTATTTCGATTCCCGCGGGAATAACGGAATGCATGGCAACACGTATGTATGGATTGATTGCAGAAATGTCGGTCATTTTGCTCCACCCTCCGCAAGAAATGTTAAAGATAGGACAAGATATGTTATCCTTATTTTAGCAGATTTTCATTATAATTTCAATATAAAACCAAAACGGAGGAGTCGAAAATGTTAAACAATTTGACAACCAAAAAGAATATCAAAACCTTTTCCGTGTCACCCGAAAATCTGACGGGCGAAAAGGGAAAAGGCGGAATGGCAATCGAGGGCAGCGCTTCCTATGCGGCAAGAGAGCTGGGACAGGGCTGGAAAGTAAATCCGTATTTGTTATTGCAGCCGGGCTCGAAAACGGTACTTGCCGATGTGAAAGGTCAGGGCGCAATTAAGCATATTTGGATGGTCGATTCTGCCGTGGCAGGTAGATTGCTTATTCTGCGCATTTGGTTTGACGGACAGGAAAATCCCGCTGTCGAAGCACCGCTTTCCGACTTTTTTGCCAATGCGGATTATGAAGAACGTCAACTGAGCAGCCTTGCTATCTGCGTGAATCCGAGAAAGGGAATGAACTGTTATTTTGAAATGCCTTATTTTCAATCTTTCCGAATAGAGGTGGAAAATTTAGGGGTGGAGGAATACTTTATTTACTATCAAATCGATTGTGAGGAAAAAGTTTTGCCGACCGATTCTCTTTATTTCCATGCGCAATTCCGCCGTGTCAATCCGTTGCCGTACAAAGAGTCCTATACGATTTTGGATAACATTAAGGGCAACGGACACTATGTCGGTACCTATCTGTATTGGGGCGTCAAATCAAACGGCTGGTGGGGCGAGGGCGAGATTAAGTTTTATATAGACGGCGATCAAGCGTTCCCGAGTATCTGCGGTACGGGTACCGAGGATTATTTCTGCGGCGCCTACAATTTTGATGTAAATGGGGAGTATGCCGAGTTTACCACGCCGTACAGCGGAATGTATAAGGTGTCCCACACCGACACGACATATCGTTCACAGAGATATTTTAATATGTACCGCTGGCATATCAATGACCCGGTTTACTTCAGAAAGGATCTTCGTGTGACGATTCAGGCTCTGGGCTGGAGAAGCGGGCACCGCTTTCTGCCGCTGCAGGACGACATTTCTTCCGTGGCATACTGGTATTCCGACACGCTGGACGATGTTTACCCGCCTCTGCCCGATGCCAATGGCCTGGAAATCATTTGATCAAGAAACGCCGCCTATTAATCAGGCGGCGTTTT
>CAZFQM010000382.1:0-1752 GCA_964520995.1 uncultured Oscillospiraceae bacterium | reverse complement strand
CTTGGGCGGCAAACCTTTCTCTTACTTTAACTCGGAGACTTTTTCTTGTCTACTTTCCCTCTCGCCATAGGCTCTCTTCCCCCCGGCAGAGCCGGTGGTTCGCTTTGGGATGCCAATAGTAATCTCTCTTTTTTGACATATTTTGCAAAAGGAATCCCTTATCGCTTTACTTTTTTGTCGAAATATAGTAAAATATTAAAACAATATTTAGCACAGTTATGTTTGGCCATCTGCACTAAATAATCAATATACGGTTGAGAGGTAACAGTATGGGAAACGAGATGCAAATACTGAATCCGTCGGATATTAAAGAAGATTTGATAGTATTCTTCAAAAACAAGAGCTTAATCCCGATCGTTGGCTCGGGAATATCATGCGGCGTTCCGACCAACAAGGGTTCTATCCCTTCCGGTGCGGATTATAAGCTGCACATGATACAGGAGCTGTTAAATAACCCTCAGTTTACAGATAAAGAACGTGCTGAACTTGAACACGAAAAATTTTCAACCTTATGCGATTACTATGAAGATGACGAAAACGTGTCAGCAGAACACCGCTTTTCATACTTGAAGGAAAACTTCTATCGCGCACGGTTTGCAGATGATGATGCCAGAAGAAGTTTTTTTGATATTGATTGGCCGTATATCTATTCTCTGAACATTGATGACACTATCGAGTGTTCTACGCGATACGAAACCATCGTGCTGCCGAATAGAGATATCCGAGATGAATTGTTTAACGAGGAACCTTGTCTCATTAAGTTGCATGGTGATATTAAGGATATTGTTACCTACAAGCAAAGCGACAAAATTTTTACTTCAACCGAATATGCATTAAGTTTAACAACTAAATGTACCTTATGATTTCCCATTATCTTGGAAAGTCTGTTATATTGATGATATTGCGTTCGTTACTAAGTTGGCAGGAATTGAATATACAAAATATGCCGCAGACAATCTTGCTCCCGATGGGATACCGCTGTTCAAAGGTAAAAATGTCCAGAGCGGGAAATTGGTTTTTTCTTTTGAAAGCTATATTCCAGAAAGTATATCCGATGAACTGCCACGCAGCCAGATTACAAAGAAATGTTTGCTGACGCCATATATAGGAACCATCGGGAATATTGCCGTGTTTGATGGATCATTCAAAGCTCATCTTGGTTCCAATGTAGGAAAAATCGAGTTACTTAATTCTGATACACAGACATTTATTTTAGAGGAATACGTCTTGTGGTATTTAAAGAGCACCTACGGATATGCGGAATTGACCAAATATAAAAAAGCGACTGCTTAGGAAAGTATATCAATAGACGCAATACGAAATGTCGTCATTCCCATACCTCCGCTGGCTAAGCAGGAACGCATCGTCGCCAAACTGGCACAAATCCTGCCGTTGTGTGAACGGCTGAAATGAGGTGATTTCCTATGATTATTGATTTTCTAAATTTTTTAGGTACGAATCAAATAATGCTTGGGATTTGCTCGCTAATAGGAATTATAGGTTTTATATTAACTTTGATTGTAACATTCAAAACATCGAAAATCGCAAAAATCCTGCGATATAACCACGTTACGGAAACGTACAACAAAGAGCGCTTGGGCTTTCAAAAAACATTTGAAGGACATAGAGCAAGCATTATTGATGAAGGTATTCGTACAGATAAGATACTAAAGAACATATTGAGCAACGTTGAAGCATATCGGACAAAATTCGATGACATTCTACCTCTCCGTGAAAAACGCACATTAAACT
>CAZFQM010000381.1:0-1753 GCA_964520995.1 uncultured Oscillospiraceae bacterium | reverse complement strand
TGACTGTAAAATGCCGTAAGACGCTGTAAAAGCTGTTTGGGGTAAAATTAGGGGTCAATTACACAACGCATTCCGGCAGAGTGATGTAGAGAGGATCGCAGTCGTCGTTCCAACCGTCATGAAGGACTTCGTAAAGTGAGGTCAATTCGCCAAACCCAAGCTTTTTATAGAAATCGACGGCGCTTCCATCGGCGCAGACCACTAAATAACGAATACCGAGATACTTCTTCCGGAGTTCATCGGCGGTATCAATAGCGATGCCAATCAAGCTGGAACCGATCTCGCGGCGCTCGTAGTCCCTGTCAACGGCAAGCTCTGCAATTTCAAGTGACGGCTCCACAAGTTTGATGCCATTCTCGCCCTCGCTTATAAGAGAAGTTGCCCGCAGTGTAACGAAACCAGCGATCCGATCAGCTTCCTCATCGACTAAGATGTGTGTAACGCCTAATCCTTTTTGCTGATCGCTGATTGCATTTAACCGAATATAGTTATTATAATACTCGGGATTATTGCAAGATTTAGGGCTGACTTGGAATTTCCATGCCAGCCCTGCATTATCACGATGAAAGAGTTTTTGAGCAATCCCCATTACTTTTTCCTGGTACGGTACTTCTCAAGAGATTCCTTGATCTCTTTCAGCCGTTCGTTGCTGAGAATATGCTCGTCCTTCACATTGGCTTTTTTCTTGCCATAGCTATAGATATGATTTTGCGTTACAGCAGACATGGTACCGTCTCCTTCCTTTTGTTGTTCTACTCTATTCTGTTGGATTATAATATCACCTCTTTTGCTCAAATTCAAGTGATTTCCCATAATAAATTAGACGATTTGCTAAGGTGGTATCTACACCATTATCATGTTCATTTATATGAGATATACTCACAAGAGTTGTATACGGTTGAGCAATCAGAGGTGAAATCCACCGAAAGAGATCAATTCGGCACTTTCGGACGCTTTCGCGCGCGCACGCGCGCGTAGCCGTGTATACAATCGGAAAAAACGGAAACTGCCACACGATATAAAGGCTGTTTCGCAGCAGGCTTTCCCGCCTTGTCAAGCGTCGGTTTTTGCCGGCGCTTTTTTCATGCTCTGCGTCATCTTGTCCCGCTGCGCCTGCGTTGCTACTGCACGCCCCACAAATACGGAAACCGTCTCTCCTGCGCTCTGAGCAGCCTCCTGCGCCGTTTTGAGCGTTTCGGGTGTAAAGATACTGCTTGCGCCTCCGCGCGCTCCTGCGGCGTCCTGGGCGCCTTTACAGGGGTTTCCGCTTATGCATTCGGACACATACCCCTGAAAAACAGAGTTTACAGTCTCACCGATACCGGAACAGTACGCCTTAAACTGCTCGGCCTGTTCCTTTTTTACCTTACAAGCCAGCGTTGCCATATTTGCGCTATCCCATTTCAGATTGGCCTTTTTTTTGGATTCAGATACCGCCATATTTTCACCCCCTTTTCACTATCCGTATTATAGCAAAAAAGCAGAACACTGCAAACCGTGCATACTGCACAAATATGCACGGTAAACATTGTAAGATTTGCCTATTTACATACACGGTAAACAGTGCTACAATAAAGTCATAGCAAGGGGGAAGCAAAACAATGCTTCATGATCGGCGGTCAGAAGAGATTGAGAGAAATTCCCGACGCGGATAGAGACTCAGGAGACCGCCGCCCCGAAAATAACGAGGAGGAACGAACAATGAGCATCAACGAAATGGACAGCAAGATCAAGGAACTGCGGGAGCTGCGCC
>CAZFQM010000380.1:0-1767 GCA_964520995.1 uncultured Oscillospiraceae bacterium | reverse complement strand
TATACAATTCACAACATTTTTTGATTTTTTAGACTTGACTTTTAATAGTTAGTCTTTCGGAAGCATAAAGAGAGCGCCTTTTAGCCCTCGTTGATTGTTTTCTGCAAAAATTCCATTGCCAGGCGAATATCCGCCGCAGGATCCTCTCCGACCTCGCGTTCAATGGTGAGATAGCCCTTGTAGCCGATATCATCCAGCGCCGCCAGATATTTCGGGAAGTCTACACTACCGGTACCGAGCGGAACCTCACGGAATGCTTCTCCTGCCTGAATTTCATCCTCAACTAAGCCGTAGATGACCTCCGGGCTCTTGTCAAGCAGCTTAATGCCATCCTTAGCATGAGTATGTACGATATAATCCTTGAGGGTATAAACCGCCTGAACCGGGTCATCGCCCGTTACCATCACGAGATTTGCCGGGTCGAGGTTGACCGCAACACCGCGAGAGCCGAGAGAATCCAAGAAGCCTTTCAGCACCTCAGCGCGCTCGGGACCGGTTTCAATAGCAAAATGAGCCTCATTTTGGTCTGCATAACGGCTGAGCGTAAAGCAAGCCTCCTGCATAATTTTATACCGTTCTACACTCTTGTCCTCGGGAACAACACCGATATGAGTAGTTACCACGTCGGTCTCCAGGTCCTTTGCCAAATCCAATACCCGTTTGGAGCGTTCAATCAATTCGGGATTTTTCTCCTTGTTGCCGAAGCCCTGTCCGAAGTCACCGCAAAGTGCCGAGGCAATCAATCCGTTGGAGCGGATAATGTCTAAAATCTCCCGACGTTTTGCGGGGGTCAGATTTTCGGGAGCCATTTCCCCCGAAACCGTATACAATTGAATGCCCTTTGCTCCGACCTCAGCAGCTTTTTCCACTGCCTGCCGAAACGGCAAACGAAAAGAATTTACCAGTACACCGATTGGAAACTGATACATTTAATCACCCTTCCTTTTTTCGGTCTGAGATAATGACCGTTTTACCTTTATTATATTCGATTGTACGGTAATGTAAAGTAAGTATTTTGCTGTTTATTAACACAATATTGCTTTTTTATCTCATTCAATCGGTCGCTGCTCGGAAAATATCGTTTATTGTTGTTTTTTTGATAAGCTTAACCAAAAAGGGATTCCTTTTTTTGACTTCCGAGCCGAAAGCACTTGCGCCAATGAGGAAACCTTTTCTTCGACCCGATGTCGGGAAATTGCCGTCCGTTGCGCCACCAATATGGCGTTTTCCCGCGAGAATATGCGAAATCCACCTGCGTTAAAACATCGCCCACAGATAAATATGCACCCTAAAAGTCAAACACTTTCGGGGTGCATATCATAAATTTCCGCCGCTGTAAAGGGCGTTTCCTCTGATGTTATAAATAATCGCGCATCTCGGTCGCCAATTTTTCCTCCAGCCGAATCAGCTTTTTGGCAATATCCTTTGAGCGTTCATCCGCAGCAGCATACTGATTCAAATACCTGCTGAGCGACTTTATCCCCATGTTGCAGCCGTCGGTGATTAGCTCGGCAACCCTTTGATCGGTCTCCTCCATCGCAATTTTCATATTCGTCTTGAGCCATGACATACTCTTGGCAATCGGATGCGGCTCCTTCCCGTCATCATGGCATTCATTGAGCAGCTCATGCGTTTGATTGCCAAGCTCCTCATGCTTCCGACCGGATTGAGATAACGCTTGTCGAAGCGACTCCGCTTCAACCTTCGGAAGCAGCTCCTCAATTGCTTGCAGCCCCATTTTAATTCCCGCATTGCACTCTCTGAGTA
>CAZFQM010000379.1:0-1776 GCA_964520995.1 uncultured Oscillospiraceae bacterium | reverse complement strand
AAATGCTCCAAGACTAAACCAAGCAAACGGTATGAGTCTTTTCTTTATCATATATTTATACAATCCACTTAGATCACCCGAATATGCAAGAAATCCAATAGGTTTCTTATTTTCAAACGCCACTAAAACACCGGAATTGTTATATTCAACATAGGAACGATACATCAACTTCAAGAAACCTCTACCCATAAATGTAAGGAAGAATCCTTGAAATGTATCCAAATGGATTGAGACTATATCGTTAATTGCTTCTTTTTCAATATTCGAGATGCTTCTGATCTCCATCGCATAGCCTCCTAAATTTCTACTTTCTCTTTAATCTCATTTACAAATGCTTCTTCTCCAGCTTTATCCGGAACATACTCTTTACCAAGCACCGCAAACACCGTCATAAACATGACCTTTATATCGCTCCAAAAGCTGAACTGCTCAATCCCTTTAAGATTGTAGTACATCTTTTCGGGAAGTATTTTTTCAATATAAACCTTGTCAGTATCCTCAACGCCATCAAGCAATTTAGCCTCATCCTTATAATAAATACTCGCAAGGCTTGTAACGCCCGCAGGAAGAAGCAGAGTAGCCATCATTTCATCGGTGTACGCTGCGACAAATTTTGGACTCTCAGGGCGTACACCCACCAGCGTAACCGTGCCTTGGATCACGTCTATGAGCTGTGCGATCTCGTCTAATCTGCAGTCACGGATCACCTTGCCCACACGGGTGATGCGACTATCATTATTTACGGTCACTTGTGATCCTTTATCGGCGTTTTGCACCATTGTGCGGAATTTATGAATACGGAATCGCTTACCATATTGGGTGACCCGTTCCTGCCGATAAAACACAGGACCGGGAGAATCAATCTTGATTGCAATCGCCAAAATTAAATACACAGGAGAAAGTACAATCAGTGCAATCACGGACATGACAAGATCAAAAGCTCTTTTGAAAAACAGACTGACCTGTTTTTTCTTGAGAATATCATAATATTTTCTGACTACCTCTGTCTGCATTTCGTGTGGGAGATTTTCCCATTTTTTGAGCATCATTTTATGTACTCTCCCAAAACTTTTTTGTATGCGGCAATCACATACTCCACATCTTCGTCAGTCAAACAGGTATGCAGCGGCAAAGTGATCTCATTGGCAAAATGCGCATACGCATTGGGATAATTCTTGATGTCAAATCCCAGATTCTTATATGCCGTATGCATCGGAAGCGGCTTATAATGCACGTTGCAAGCAACGCCTTGCTCCGCCATTTTGATGATGATCTCATTTCTCTGTTCAAGAGTAATGTTCGGAACACGAGTGAGATAGAGATGTCCCGAGGATTCGTGAGAATCATTGTGATGGTCAAGCGTTTCCACACCCAGCGGTTTGAATGCGGCATCGTATTTTTCAATAATTTCTTTTCTGCGTTTCAGCATATCGGGGTATCGCTCAAACTGCTTGAGTCCAATCGCCGCCGCAACGTCGGTCATATTGCATTTGTAATATGTACCGACAATGTCGTACTCCCATGCACCCAGCTTCGTCTTGGCGAGCGCATCTTTTGACTGTCCGTGAAGTGAGAGCAACTGAAGCCTTTTGTAAATATCATCGTTGATGATTCCGGGAATAGTTTTCCATGTCAACGCACCGCCTTCGGCAGTGGTAAAATTCTTGACGGCATGGAAGCTGAAACTTGAAAAATCAGCGATATTGCCCACCATATTGCCATGCCATGTTGCTCCGAAAGCATGAGCGGTATCGGCACAAACCGCAATCCTTCCGA
>CAZFQM010000378.1:0-1784 GCA_964520995.1 uncultured Oscillospiraceae bacterium | reverse complement strand
CAAAAGCTATTATAGAGTGCTACGAAAAGGGCGGTAAATTACTTCTTTGCGGCAACGGCGGAAGCTGTGCCGATTGCGAGCATATAGTCGGCGAGCTGATGAAGGGATTTTTAAAAAAAAGACCCCTTAGTGAAAGCAAAAAAGCTGAGATGAAAAGCAGGTGTGATTTAGTTGATGATGAGTTATTGAGCAAATTGCAGGGCGGACTTCCCGCTATTGCGATTCCGTCTATAACAGCACTTAATTCCGCTTTCTGTAACGATGTTGACTCCGAGCTTGTCTATGCCCAGCCGCTTATGTCATTAGCAAAAGAAAACGATATACTTATAGGAATAAGCACGTCAGGCAATTCAAAAAACGTTTTCGGTGCGGTAAAGGTAGCTAAAGCGCTTGGAATTAAGGTTATAGGGCTTACAGGTAAAACAGGCGGCAAGCTTAAAGACACCGCCGATATCTGCATATGCGCTCCCGAAACCGAAACCTTTAAGATTCAAGAATTACATCTTCCGATTTATCACTATATCTGTGCTGCTGTTGAGGAGCATTTCTTTCACATATGATAGGATGGCATGGGCAAAAGTTCATAAGCAGGACAATATATTTTGCACCCGTTTCTGTGAAAAAGAAACTAAATAGTATGTGTCGATTTTTTACCACAAAGAGTATTTATGACGAAGCGACAAAGAAAACGGAGTCCTTCGCTGGGCTTGAGGGAAAATCAAGATAATATAAATAGGAGCTTGCCGTAGTCGGCAGGCTCCTTGATTTTTGCAAGGGTAAAAAACATCTTTCATCAAATGATGCAGAACATGATGCACAGACAAAAAATCGCATAATATGATTTCAGACCTTGAGAGAACACGCTCTCAGGGCCTTTTTTGCCCAAATCATTCTGCGAATGGTCAGAGAGAAATCTGCCGCTTACGCAGGATAGGATAACATACGGTTCCAACAAAATTGTATGGTGGAAAGCGGACTGCGGGCATGAATGGGAGGCATCTGTAAAAAGCAGAACTGTGAATGGCACAGGCTGCCCATACTGTTCTCATAATAAAGTGATGGCGGGATTTAATGGTCTTATTACTTTGGATGAATCGGAATTTGAATTTCCGTTACGAATTTGTCCGTGTCAGTCGTAATTCCATAATCAATCATCGTGATTTCTTTTGAGAAGCCGGCAATTTGCAAATTGTGGTCATCGATAAACGATGCCAGCTTTTGATATTGGGCAGGCGCGTCGGCATGACTTCCGCAAAACCGAAGGGTAACACAGGTTTCGGTTGGGAGTTCTTCTACATCACCCTCAAATTTATCTTCCGGGTCAAGCAGCATGAATACCAAATCATATTTTTGAAATGTTTGGGCTATCAGATGCTCCTGCGAAATCCCGACGCCGATTTTCCCCAGAAAGACCAGAGCGTCCTTCTGCTTGTCTTCTAGCTGTCGGATCGGAACTTCCAGATCGAGATACGATCCAATCGAAAGCGGCTTGCGAATCCATGTGATCCTTCTTACCGGATAAGTGACGAAACGGATCACATCTAATTCGGAAGAAACTGCATCCTCAATTTGCCGCAGTCGGTTGTCAATTTTTCTTTCAATCGTCTCCAGTTCTTTTCGTTTTCGGATGACCGTCTCTTTTTGCTGACGGAGCAATTCCTGAATATGATGGATATCACGGTTTTTCAGAAAATCTGCAATTTGATCCAGTGGCGTATCCAGTACCCGGAGATAACGGATGGTGTTCAAACTCTCAAACTGCCGGGTACTATAATAGCGATACC
>CAZFQM010000377.1:0-1789 GCA_964520995.1 uncultured Oscillospiraceae bacterium | reverse complement strand
AAAGAGGCGCAGGGCGGCGTGCTTTTCATTGATGAAGCGTATTCTCTCGTTGATGATAGGAGCGGCTCCTTCGGGGATGAGGCGATCAATACGATCGTTCAGGAAATGGAAAACCATCGGGAAGATGTTGTGGTCATATTTGCAGGATACCCCGATGAGATGGAGGGCTTTCTGCAAAAGAATCCCGGGCTTCGCTCCCGAATCGCCTATCATGTACCGTTTGCCGATTATGATACAGAGTCGCTGTGCGCGATAGCAAAGCTGATCGCCGGACAGAAGGGGCTGACTCTCACCGATGATGCCTGCCGCAAGTTGATAGGATTGTTTGATACGGCAAGAACAGAAGGCGACTTCGGCAACGGTAGATATGTCAGAAATGTGATTGAAAAGGCACGAATGGCGCAGGCCACCCGACTTCTCTCCATGGATTTCGATTCAATCGGTAGCAAGGAAATTGCTACGATTTGTGCGGAAGATATTGAGCAGCCCAAGGCAAAGGTTGTGCCACAAAGAAACCGTATCGGTTTCTCTGCGTGATGCGCAGAATGGCGAAATCGGTGAGCGGCATAGCAGAATATGCAATGCAGAAAAGGAGGAGTCAAAATGATATTAAAAGAATTGAGGATTGAAAATTTCGGAAAAATCGATTGTTTTGAATCCTCGTTTGACCCGCGGCTCACCGTCCTTTCTGCAAAATATGCCGATGATGTGATAAAGGCTATCGGTGTGGTGACCGACAACCAAACGCTGTCAGGAAGTGAAGCAAAACAAATATCGTCGGAAAATACGCATATAAGCGCTGTTCTGGAGATACACGGCAACATATTCAGGCTTGATTTCACAGGGAGGCTACAGGGCGGCAAACGCGAAGCCTTTGTATCGGGCAACAATCATTTTGTGAATCCTGCGGAGCTGCTTAAGGATATTCACCTTTGCCAAGAAGAAGAAAGTCTGACATACTACCGCTTTGATTGCAAGAATGAGTATTCCGATCTTTTGCTCAAATACAGAGAATATGATAAATATTATTCCTGCGGTGAATTTGCCGAAAGGACGGACGGAATCGGAATAACAAAAAGCTTTCGTGCTTACCTAACACGATATATCAGAGAAAAAAGAACCGAGCAGCCTACTTCATTCGGATATAAAGCAGAGCTTTTACCGAGTGGAAAGTTTGTCAGGCGCAGGGCAGAGAATTGTGAGGAAACGGATAACCGTCTTTTCGATTATGCTTGTTACTTAGGTGTCAAAGAGTTTTGGGAGCAATTCGAGAATATCCGCAATATGAATTATGAAAAGTGGCCGAGTATTGTGGACGCGGCAGGATGTGAGGGGAGTTCCGAATGCAAAAAACTGCTTTTCCTGTTAGGAGGCACAGAAAGACAGCTAATCATTCTAAGCACCAATACAATAGGGTTGAAAGCCCGAGAACCGTCTTCAGAGACAGATCTCGGACAAGTGAAAAAAAGAATAGGCATCATGCCGAATTTTTAAATCTGCCATATTTTGCGGCTTTTTCTTCTTGCCGAGCGATTTGTAATAGTTGCAGGTCATTTTAGTCTCTTTTTTTCTTTTGTCATAATAACACTACTTCGTATATACCGAAAACGATACATATATATCCGTACAATATAGCCTGATGACAGTTGGCGGTAAGCTGTTTTTGCAACGTGTTGACTTTGCCAACAAAAAGGAGATGACGAAATGACTTGTTGTTTTACCGGACACCGCATTTTTTCGTGGGGTGAAGATCCGAAAAAGCACAAAGAATTGCTGGAAAAATTAGAAA
>CAZFQM010000376.1:0-1795 GCA_964520995.1 uncultured Oscillospiraceae bacterium | reverse complement strand
AACAATTTGATATGTCAAGCAGAGTGGTAAGAAACGCATCCATCAAAATGCAGGGTCAAACCAAAACATCGGGAAGGGCTGTTGTATGAATTTGTCCATATGTCCGCGTAATTTTCAGGGATTAAACGGAAACTATCAAACGCTTGAGGAATGCATGCAGCTATGCGCTGACGCAGGCTTTCGCTGCTTTGATTTTGGAATCCGGTCACACATAGGAAGCAGCTTTGTATATGAGGATGATTGGGAGAAGCAGGCGTTTGCACTTGCAGAAAGCACGCAAAAATTAGGTTGCTCGTACATACAGTCGCACGCTCCGTATGCATATAGCTTTTACAACGATATGGAGTTTTACCGTGATCTGACCGAGCGCTCGTTCCGCGTAGCGGCGATACTTGGCGCAAAGCAGATTGTGATTCACGGATTGCTTCGCCCGGATCCGACTGCGGAGCCGGATTTTGATGAGGATCTCAGGCAGGCATACGAGTTTTACGCCCCGTTTACAGAGCTTGCCGAGCGCTTGGGGATCGGTATAGCGGTAGAGAACCTGTTCAATTACGGAAAAAAGCATATTTTTACCGCCGATGTTGAGGAGCAGCTTGCGCTGATAGAAAAGCTGGGTTCGGAGTGTGTGTCTGCTTGCTGGGATATCGGTCATGCCCATGTTCGGCACGGCGAGGACTGTCTGGAGCAGATGAAGCGGCTTGGATCCCGCATCAGTTGTACGCACATTCACGACAACCTGCAATCAAAGGATTTGCATTTGCCTGTTTTTATGGGCGATATTGATTGGCACGGTTTTATGGAGACGCTCAGGCAAATCCAATACAGCGGTGATATCAATTTTGAAATCAGAGTATTGCGCATTCCCGACGGGCTGGTAAAGGAATTTTTACATTTTCTCTATTCCTCGGGGAAAAGCCTGATTGCCAACATAGGGTAAGGCTTTGCACACGGGAGGTAGACGGTATGTCAAATACGGTTGTTTATGCACATCGGGGTGCAAGCCAATATATGCCGGAGAATACATTCAGCTCGTTTTATTTGGGGTGTTGGATGGGAGCGAACGGAATTGAAACAGATGTCAGAAAAACACGGGACGGAGAGCTGGTGCTGTTTCACGATGAATCGCTTGAACGCGTGACGGGAGAAGCCGGCAGAATTTCGGATTATACCTATGCGGAGCTTTTGAATATGCGCGTTCGGAACCTCCGGAGCGGCACGGAGGATCTCATTGTAAAGTTTGAGGATTTCTTGCGCTTTTTCAGCTTCCGTCAGCTTAATTTTGCAATTGAATTAAAGGAGTCGGATACGGAGGAGCCGGTTATACGGCTGCTTGATCAATACAATATGAGAGAAAAAACAGTCGTTACATCTTTTTCGTTTGAGTGCATCAAAAGAGTAAAGGATATTCGCCGTGATTATCGGGTTGGGTATCTTGCCGACGATTTCGGGGATGCCGAAATCCGCGACATGAAGGGAATCAGCGGAGAGCAGCTTTGTCCCAAAGCCAGTCGGCTTACCGTGGAAAAGGTTGCAGGCTGGCACGACCTTGGCTTTGATGTGCGCGCGTGGGGCGTTTCCAATACGGAAATGATGAAAAAAGCCTGCGTCTGCGGCGTTGACGGCATGACGGTGAACTTCCCGGATCTTCTCGTAAGGTATTTAAAGACAGGGGATAGCGGTATGGACGGCGGTGAGTGCGGATGAAGGAATATTGGAAATACCGTATGCCGCCATTTCGGCTTGCGGATAATCTGTATCATGTTGGGACCTCGAAGGGACCGTCGTATCTGCT
>CAZFQM010000375.1:0-1797 GCA_964520995.1 uncultured Oscillospiraceae bacterium | reverse complement strand
AAGCGGGATATGTCGGTGAAGATGTGGAAAACGTACTGCTTCGCTTAATACAAGCGGCGGATTTTGATATTGAAGCGGCGGAAAAGGGAATTATTTATATCGATGAAATCGATAAGATTACCCGAAAATCCGAGAACACTTCGATTACCAGAGATGTCAGCGGTGAGGGTGTTCAGCAATCCTTGTTGAAGATTGTTGAGGGTACGATTTCCAATGTGCCTCCGCAGGGTGGAAGAAAGCATCCGAATCAGGAATTTATTCAGATTGACACCAAGAATATTCTCTTTATCTGCGGCGGTGCTTTTGACGGAATTGAAAAAATCATCGAGCGGCGGATGGATTCCTCTTCCCTCGGCTTCGGTGCGAAGATCAAGGATAAAAACGAGAGAAAGACCGAAAATTTGATGAAGCAGGTGGTTCAGCACGACCTGGTCAAATACGGGCTGATTCCGGAGCTGGTCGGACGTCTGCCGATTATTACAACGCTCAACGAGTTGGATGAAGCTTCCTTGGTGAAGATTCTGACCGAACCGAAAAATGCTTTGGTGAAGCAGTATCAAGCGTTGTTTGCAATTGATAAAATAAAACTGGAATTTCAACCCGAGGCACTGTCTGCCATTGCCGCAAAGGCAATTGAGAGCGGCACCGGAGCGCGTGGCTTGCGTGGACTCATGGAGCGGGTGCGGGGAAAATTGATGTTCGAGCTGCCGTCCGATAAAACTGCGGCTAAAGTGATTGTGACCAAGGAGTGCGTAGAGCAGGGAACCGATCCGATCGTAGAGAAAAAAGCTGCGAGGAAGACCACAAAAGCGACAGAGGACGCAACAGCGGCAAATTAAGAAAATGATGGAAAAGGGCTTATGTACCGATGTGTCGGCATGGGTCCTTTTTGCGGTTTGTCGATTGCGGCGAATCGTTGTTTTTTCGGTTGACGAAAAAACAGCTTTGCGGTATAATAGGAGTATCATATTACAAAGGTCGCCGGTTGCTTTCTTTCAATTGTGTCGACCGATCGGAAAAGTGAGGAAACAATGATGTTGACGCAGGAAAAAAAGCAATTTATTGAATTTATGATGAGTGCCGATGTGCTTCGTTTCGGGGATTTCGTGACGAAGAGCGGCAGAAACACCCCTTATTTTATCAACACGGGAAATTATAAAACCGGTCTGCAAAGCTCCAAGCTGGGAGAGTTTTACGCTTCCTGCATTCAGAGTACGATCGGCGATCAATTTGATGCAATGTTCGGACCTGCATATAAGGGAATCCCGCTTGCGACCTCGGCGGCAGGTGCTCTTGCCAGAAACTATGGCATTGACAAGCCTTTCTTTTTCAACCGTAAGGAAGCAAAGGACCACGGCGAGGGAGGCTCCTTGGTCGGTTATCAGCCCAAGGATAAGGACAGAGTCATTATTATTGAGGACGTGATTACCGCAGGAACGGCGATTCGCGAAACTATGCCGATCCTTTTCGGTGCAGCTGATGTGTCGGTAACCGATATGTTTATCTCGGTAAACCGTTGTGAGGTTGGCAAAACGCCGGGAAAAACAGCGGTAATGGAGGTAAAGGAGGAGTTTGGCATTACGGTGCACTCCTTAGTTACGGTTGCGGATATTCATGAATATTCGCAGCAGGCAGGCGGTTATCAAGAGCTGCTCCCGAAAATGGAAGCGTATATGGATACTTATTGTGTGCTGTAAGCTTAATAGATATTGCTGAGTATGTCCGAGGAGTTTTCTCCTCGGACTTTTTGTTACAACAAAGTAAAAAACCGTTCTCTTCCGAGAACGGATTTTTGGT
>CAZFQM010000374.1:0-1797 GCA_964520995.1 uncultured Oscillospiraceae bacterium | reverse complement strand
TGCGCATCGCCGCCACATCCGCTGCCGCGAATGTGATGCAGTCGTCAACTCCTGCCAGCTCGGCATTCGCCTTCGCCGCGGCGACCGCTTTCGGATTTATATCAAGCCCGAAAATTTTAGGGCTGCATTCACTGTCCATCGCCTCAAAGGCTGCCTTGCGTTCTTCTTTCCAGAGCTTTGCCGGTATTGCATCCCACTCCTCTGAGGTAAAACTTCGGCTGATTCCGGGTGCTATATTCCGCGCTATCATTGCCGCTTCTATCGGTATCGTTCCCGAACCGCAGCACGGATCCGACAAAATCCTACCCTTATTCCAGAACGACAGCTCGAGCATTGCCGCTGCCAGAGTTTCCTTGATGGGTGCCTCAACGCTGTGCTGTCTGTAGCCTCGTTTGTGAAGCCCTACGCCCGTGGTGTCCAGGGTAACGGTCACACGGTCCTTGAGCAGCGTTATCTTGATGTCGTACAATGCTCCGCTTTTTTCAAAATGCTCGACTCCGTAGACCTCCTTCAAGCGTTCTATCACTGCTTTTTCCGCTACTGACTGGCAAGCGGGTACGCTGGAAAGCTTGGACTTTACCGATGAACCGTTCATGACAAATTTTCCGTCAATTGGTATCCATTCCTCCCATGCGATTCCCTTTATCTGCTGAAAAAGGTCTTCGAATTCATAAGCCATAAACTCGCCCATCTTTATTTGGACACGGTCCGCACACCGCAGCCACAGGTTTGCTCTTACCACTGCTCTTTCATCGCCCAAAAATGTGATTTTTCCGTCCTCTGATTTTATTATTTTATATCCTAATTTCTCGATTTCCCGTTTCACCACCGCCTCAAGCCCGAAGGTTGCGGTCGCAATCAATTCTAATTTCATCGATTCTCCCTTTCCTCATCCGTTCAGATTACTGTGCTTCGTGCATGCCGAATTTGCTCATGGACTGCCTTCATTTAAAATGCAAAGCAGGTCGCGCCATATATGCTCACATCGTATTCTTTATGTATACACAAGAAAAAAGCGTCCTCAATTAGGGACGCTGAACTTTTTCTTTAAAGGTAAGGTGCCCTTCTGTTAAGCGAATTGTTTCCAAGCTTGTCAAGAATATCAAGTGATTTTCCCGTGCCTATCGCAACACAGGACTTAGGGTCCTCGGCAATAATAACCTTTATTGCCGTTCTGTCTTCGATTCTCTTGTCAATTCCATGCAGGAGCGCACCGCCTCCTGTGATTATGATTCCTGAGTTGCTGATATCTGCCGCAAGCTCCGGCGGTGTGATTTCGAGCACATTGTGAACCGCTTCACAAATCGTATGCAGCGGCTCTTCGAGCGCCTCCATCATCTCATCAGATGATACTTCAACGCTCTTCGGCAAACCTGTAGCAAGATCTCTGCCGCGGCATTCCTTGATAACAACCTCATCACGAGGAAATGCCGTACCGATGGTAACCTTCAATTCCTCTGCGGTTCGTTCACCGATATAAAGCTTATGTTCCTTACGCATATATTTGATGATAGCCTCGTCAAACTTATCGCCTGCTATCTTTACGGATGTGCTTGCAACAATTCCGCCGAGCGATATTACCGCAATATCCGTAGTGCCGCCGCCTATGTCTATGACCATTACGCCGTCCGGCTTTGAGATATCAAGTCCCGCACCGATTGCTGCCGCTACAGGTTCTTCCATTAAATATACATCCTTACCGCCTGCCTGTGTAGCCGCTTCCTTGACCGCACGCTTTTCAACCTCGGTAACTCCGCTCGGCACGCAAACCATGATTTTAGGCTTAAAGAAGCGGTT
>CAZFQM010000373.1:0-1807 GCA_964520995.1 uncultured Oscillospiraceae bacterium | reverse complement strand
TAATCGAAACGACCGTGATTTGTTCGGATATAAAATGTATATCGTCAATTCGGATTCTATGTCAAAGACCGATTTCAGTGCAGGTGACCTTATCTTCGTAAAAGAGGTTGACCCTTACACGTTGCAGGTGGGCGATATTATTTCCTTTGTGTCGCAGGACACAAACAGCTTCGGGGAAACGATTACCCACAAAATACGAAGAGTGGTGCTGGATGCCGAGGGCAATCCCGGCTTTATCACCTACGGTACAACCACCGATACAGATGATGAGGCTGTCGTAACTTTTCCCTATGTATTGGGAAAATATCAGCGAAAAATTCCGAAGCTCGGTGCTTTTTTCTATTTCCTAAAAACAACACCGGGGTATTTTGTTTGCATTTTCGTGCCGTTTATGTTGATTATCCTTTATGAGGGGGTCAAGTTTTTCCGATTGTTCCGTCGCTACAAAAAGGAGCAGATGGCGGAGGTACAGGCGGAGAAGGACAAGCTGGATGCCGAACGAGCGGAAAATGCGAAAATGCTGGAGGAGCTTCTTGCCTTAAAGGCACAGCTGGAGAAAAATCAGGCTACCGAAGCGGATGCTTTTGTGCAGGAGAACGGAAACGATTGATAAAAATCCGATAACGCAGCCTTTTTTCGATTACTTGACAAACTATCACAGGTCAATGGAAGTGATGATATGAGCAGTGCATGGAAAAAAATTTGGAACATCCTATTCACCGTTTTAGTGGTGCTTATGGTGCTTTGTGCCCTGTTTTTAATGGGCTCCCGTATTCTCGGATATCGGTGCTATAACATCATTTCACCGAGTATGGAGCCGGACTACAAAGTCGGCGATTTGATTTATGTAAAGAGCGTCGATCCCACCACCGTTAAAGTGGGCGATGTGATTACCTTCCTTGTGAATGAGGATTTGGTGGTAGGTACCCACCGCGTTGTACGGATTGATGCCGAAAAGCAACACTTTTATACTAAGGGAGATGCAAACCAAGTCGAGGACGGCGAGCCGGTTCATTTCAACAATGTGATTGGGGTACCGAAGTTTTCAATTCCGAAGCTGGGATATCTTTCCGATTTCATTCAAAATCCGCCCGGGATGTATATTACAATCGGCGTCGGTATTGTGTTGCTACTTGCGGTTTTCTTGCCCGATTTGATCGGCAAAAGGAAAAAAGAGGAAACCGACACGGGTGAATCGGAACATACCGTCGAGGCGACAGCCGAAGAAAATGAGCAATTAAAGGCAGAAATTGCACGGCTTCGCGCCGAAATAACCGACAAAAAATCCGAATAAGCTTGCTTTCCAATTCGCGCCCTGAAAAGTACAGGCAAAGACGAATTGAAATAAAAAATATCGAAGAAAGGAGGAAAAAATTGAATATGAAAATGACAAAGAAAAAAGTGTTTGTTATTGCTCTTGCAATCTGCTTGGCAGCCATTACCTCTATGGGGTCTCTGGCGTGGTTCACAGCACAGGACAGCGTGACCAACAATTTTTACATTGCCGATTCCGCTGACAATAATCCCGATGACATTTTCTCTGTGGATGTTTACGAGAAATACGATTCCAACGGCGACGGAACGCCCGAAGAATATAATAAAGGGATTACATACAAGGACATTCTTCCCGGCGACCGGTTGGACAAGGATGCTATCGTAAAAAATACAGGTCATTACGATCAGTATATTCGTGTGATTATTACCATCAGTGACAAGGCTGTATGGAAAAGCATTGTAGAGTCTACCGGTGCAAATTTTGCGGAATACGATGTCCGTCGGCACTTTACCGACTTTGATTCCGATAAAT
>CAZFQM010000372.1:0-1817 GCA_964520995.1 uncultured Oscillospiraceae bacterium | reverse complement strand
CGCGTAATTTCAAAAATCAAAAGCAGGGAATGGCGATTACCGCGGCGGCAGGTCCGCTCTCCAATTTGCTGGTTGCACTTGTCTTTATTATATTATGGAAGATTGTCGCCTATGCTTCTTATGCGTCGGATATTGCATTTTTAGAGGTTTTGAGCACACTGCTGTTTTATATTGTTTCAATCAATGTCGGCTTGGCGGTCTTTAACCTGCTTCCGATACCGCCGCTTGACGGATCCCGCGTGGTTGGCTTGTTTTTGCCGGAAAAGCTCTATTTTCAAATCATGCAATATGAGCGCTACATCATGATGGCTTTTTTTGCTCTGATCATGTTTACCAACGTATTGGACACGCCGCTGAACTGGCTGACCGAAAAGGCGTTTTATCTGTTGGACTTTTTGACCGGCTTTATTGATGTTATCGGCAATTTGCTGATACGATAAGTCATGGTTTAACAGGGAACTTTGACAACGAGACTCCAATCAGACCGAAGCGGAAAGGATTTATTATAAAAATGCAACTTAATTTCAAATTGGATGTATTTGAAGGCCCGTTGGATTTACTGCTTCATTTAATTTCCAAGCATAAGCTGAATATCAATGATATTGAAATATCTAAGTTGTTAGAGCAGTATTTGGATGCGATTGCCGAGATGAAAATGGCGGATCTGGAGGTTACCAGCGAATTTTTGGAGATGGCTGCCAGATTGGTTTACATTAAAACGGTGTCGCTTTTGCCGCGACATGAAGAGGCAGAGGAGCTGAAAAAGGAGCTGACCGGACAATTGCTTGAATACCAAGCTTGCAAGGCGGCTGCCGCCAGATTGGCTCTCCAAAATAACGGGTACAATATTTTTGTGCGGCAACCGGAAAAATTTCCGATCGACAAAACCTATACCAGGGAGCATACGGCGGATGAGCTGATGCTTGCCTATTTGGATGTTATCGGCAAAGCCAAACGTAAGTTACCGCCTCCGGCATCTGCCTTTTCCGGAATCGTGACCAAAAGAATGGTCTCGGTTACTTCACGGATTATTTTTATTTTGCGCAAGCTGTATAACAGCGGGAAGGTAGAGTATGATCAGTTTTTTACAACGGGAGACCGTTCTGAGCTGGTTGCCACCTTTTTGGCGATGTTGGAATTGATAAAATCCAAGCGGATTACGGTAAGCGACGATAATACCTATGTGTATTTCGATCGCACCAAGCGTGTCAACCAAAGCGAATAAACAAAACAGAACAGGTTGGAAGGAACAATGATGAATATTAAGCAAACAGAGGCGGCAATAGAAGCAATTTTATTTGCGAGCGGTGAGCCGATTTCGGTAAAGCGCTTGGCAGATACCGTTGAGGTAGAAGAAGAAACGGTATATAAAATCTGCAAAACATTACAGGACAGAAAAAAAACCGAGGGGAGCGGCATCTGCATTGTAGAGCTGAATGACAGCTTTCAGATGTGCACCGATCCCGATTTTGCGGATTATGTAAAGAAAGCCTTGGAAATTAAGAAAAACATCCCGCTGTCGCAGGCAGCCATGGAGGTTCTGGCAATCATTGCCTATAATCAGCCGATCACCAAAAGCTTTGTTGAGCAAGTCAGAGGGGTAGAAAGCTCTCAGATTGTAAACAATCTGGTAGAAAAAGGCTTGGTGGAGGAAGCAGGCCGCTTGGAGGTTCCGGGACGACCGATTTCCTATAAAACATCGATGAATTTTCTTCGCTGCTTCGGCTTGTCCGGCTTGGACAAGCTTCCGCCCTTGCCGGACGAAAACGGTCAGGTCATGCTGGATGAGGTGGTCGAGGACTACAAGCTGGGGCAGG
>CAZFQM010000371.1:298-1819 GCA_964520995.1 uncultured Oscillospiraceae bacterium | reverse complement strand
AAGCAATGTGGAAATTAACATAAAATTTACTTGTGTTTGGAAAAGAAAAAGTATATAATAATTGTATGTATTTCATAGGGATGTTGACTTGAATCTTTACACAGCAATGGTAATACCGACCGATACTCCGGGTAACACCGGATTGTCTTATATAGAGATGACCTGAAATCGATATTTTCTCAAGCATTCGTGATAAAATATGGAGGTAAGAACTATATGAAAGGTGATTTACATTGTCACAGTAAGCTGTCTGACGGTTCTCAGGGGATAGAAGATATCATTGCAATGTCTAAAAAAATGAATTTGGATTTTGTGGCAATTACAGATCATGACACGATGTCTTCTCATTCCAGAGCGAAAATTGTCGGGGAACGCTACGGAGTACAGATTATTCCCGCAGTGGAGTTTTCCGCTTTCGACTATCAGCGTGGCAGAAGAGTACATATCCTCTGCTATATGCCGATAAAGCCGGATCGCTTGGAGGGAATGTGCATTAAAATCTGCGAATCCCGTAAAAAATCGGGAAACGAGATGGCAAAAAGGGTCATGAAGCTGTTCCCGATTAGTCCCGAAAGCATTACCAGACATTCCGCCAGCAGTAAAAGCGTTTACAAGCAGCACATCATGCACGCGTTGATGGAAGCGGGGTTTACCACCGGTATATACGGCCCCTTGTATGACAAATTGTTTCATCCCGAGCAGGGAAGCTGCTATGTTGAAACCGAGTATCCCGATGTTTATGAGGTGCTGAATCTGATTCATTCCTCGGGAGGAATTGCGGTTTTGGCTCATCCGCACATCTATAACAGCTTTGATTTGATGTTGGAATTATGCGAAAAGCATCTGATCGACGGCATTGAAGCTTGGCACGGAAAGGCAACGCAGGATGATGCGACACAGCTGCAGGAAATATGTCATCAATATCACTTGATTCCGACCGGCGGCTCGGATTATCACGGAATGTATTCCTCCCGCCCGGCACATATCGGAAAGTGCACCACGCCGAACGAATCGATTGAGGCACTGTTTGCACGAAATGAAGAAATCAAAAAATCAATGTAACTTACAGAAAAGAGCAGAATCATGGATATCAAAGAAAAAGCAGTACAAGAGCATTTGAATTGGCAAGGAAAAATCGAGATTGTTTCGCGGGCAAGGCTACAGAACAAGGAAGATCTGTCGGTCGCCTATACGCCCGGCGTTGCACAGCCTTGCTTGGAAATCGAAAAGAATCCCGACCTATCCTACAGCATGACCCGTCGTGGGAATTTAGTGGCGGTTATTACCGACGGAACTGCGGTTCTGGGCTTGGGTGACATCGGACCTCGGGCGGCAATGCCGGTTATGGAGGGAAAATGCGCCCTCTTTAAAGAATTCGGTGGGGTGGATGCTTTTCCGCTGTGCGTAAATTCCAAGGATGTCGATGAAATCGTGCGCACGATTGAGCTGATTTCTTACAGCTTCGGCGGTATCAATTTGGAGGATATCGCAGCGCCGAGATGCTTTGAAATCGAGCAGAAG
>CAZFQM010000371.1:0-288 GCA_964520995.1 uncultured Oscillospiraceae bacterium | reverse complement strand
TTAAAAGAAAGATTGGATATTCCGGTGTTCCATGATGACCAGCACGGCACTGCCATCGTGGTGGGAGCGGCTTTGATCAATGCGTTAAAGCTGACACACAAAAAAGCAGAGGATATTACGGTTGTAATCAACGGTGCAGGTGCCGCCGGTTTGGCAATCGCCAAGCTGTTGCTGCAGCTCAAGGTCGGCAATTTGATATTGTGTGACCTGTATGGTGTCAGTTATCGCGGCTATGAAAAAAAAAATCCTGCCCAGGAGCAAATGGCGCAGCGTACAAACACGGCAATG
>CAZFQM010000370.1:0-1821 GCA_964520995.1 uncultured Oscillospiraceae bacterium | reverse complement strand
GCTGATTTTTCGAAGCTGCTCCTCGCAAAGATGATATTGCCGTTCGGCTTCCTCCAACGTTTTGCGAATTTCCACAATAGCACTGTCGGGAGTGCCGTGTGCGTAATCGGGAACCCAGATTCGCTCGTAATACAGAGAGGCGAAAATGTCATCAATGACCGAAATTCTCGCGGTCGGCGCAATATAATAGCCCCAATAGTAATCATCATTGTGGTCATAATCAAAGAAGAAGAAGGTTTGCTGGTCATAATATGCCAGCTTTTTGTAGTTATCGACCGGCAAGCGCCCGAAGCGAACCTGAACCTCCTTACAGGCAAACAGGGTATCAAAATCCACCGGGCTGCCCTTCAGGTGTTCCAATTGCTTAATTGTTTGCTCATAATCGGAAATTTGCTTTTTCAAATCGGATTTTTTCAGACTGATATCGTGTATCATGCCCTCTAATTTATCCACCTTGACGGCAAGCTGATCGTTCGGAACCTTTAAGGCGGAAAAATCAGCATATTGTACCTTAATTGAGATATCCGCGGCAATATCCAGCAGCTTTTTCAGCGGTGCGGAATAGGGGTTTGTTTCGTTTAGCAGGACAAATCCCGTATCGGCGGAGCTGTGTACGGCGGATTCAATATGAAAGCATTCGCTGACACAGCATTGATTCAGTGCCGCGTCTAAATCCTCCATGTTGCCGACGATATTCACCAATGCCATTTTTTCAATTGACATCGTTTAACCATCCTTTCGTGTTTTGTTAAAAGAGAACCAGTAGCTTGCGGATTTCCTCCGCCGACAGATTGTAGCGGACACCCTCAATGATATTGGTAATGTTAATCAGCTCGATTTGAGCCAATGATAAAAAGCAATATACCACTGCCGGTGCATTCGAAGAAAAGCGGAGCAGTTGTTTATTATAATAGGCATTCAGTCTTCTGATGTCATCCTCAATGTAGGAAAACTCATCGTTGTCGATTCTGTTTCCGTAGGAGCTGGAATTGATGATACCGAAAATGTCCTTTCCCGATTCTGCGTGCAGTAAATTCTCCAGCCGTTCCTTTTTCAGCTTGTAGGTGAAAGGAAATAAATACTTGCGTATTTCCTCTCCGTCCATTTTAAAGAAGGATTTCAGGCGGAAAATCGTGGAAACATTGAGAAGCTCGACTTCGATTTTGACGATTTCTTCCAGTTCCTCCCGATGCTTTCCTTTGAAGTCGCGTTGGATTAGCGCAAAAATTCGGGTATAATATAAGGTACGCAGTGAAACCTCACATCCGGTATAATCAATCGGCTCTCCGTTTTTGGGGGAGAAGCGACGCAGTGCTTTTTCATAGGGCGTTTTATCAATCACCCGAAGCAGGTCATCAAAGGTTTTGACATCGGCAAGCTTGAGCATCGGAAAGGTTGCGTGCGAGATCAGATATCCCGGCAAATCGACAATGAAGTTTTCGGTACTATCGGCGTTGATTCCCATGATGCAGCGAAGAATCTGCTCAATCTCCAGGCGTGCAATGATAAAGGACAGAAAGTCGCTTTTTCCCGATGCATCGTAATGTGTCAATCGGATATATTTATTGAACAAGGATTTGTGAAGCAACAGCTCAAGCTGACCGCGATGAACACTTTCCGGATAAATATTGGACAACACATCGGCATAGCCGGGAGTTCCTTTTAAATAGGAAGCGATTTCCCGGATGGATTTCATTCGCGCAAGCTCCTGATAGTTTTCGTTGGTTAACCGCTTTCCGTACATGGCGCGGGACTTTGTGATCATAGCTTTATTAGAAAGCGAATTTAACACACTATCGACGCTCCTTTCTTTTATCAATC
>CAZFQM010000369.1:0-1822 GCA_964520995.1 uncultured Oscillospiraceae bacterium | reverse complement strand
AGCCGGTCACCTGCAAATTTTCGGTCTTTAAATATACCTCACAATCGGGGTTAATATGGTGTGCCCGTATCAAATCGGTAGGTCGAATAACGTTTTTTAATACAAAAGATGCATGATAGATTTTATCCAATGACAGCATAATAATCCCCATTCCTTGTTTTGGATTTAAAATTCCTTCGGCTCTTCGTCGGACAGAAAAATCGCAGAAAAGCTTTTTTTAAAAATACGCTTTTTTACCCAAAAAGTCAAGATGTTTTTATGATAATTTGCCGATGTGCAATCGAAATCGGTTGAACCGATAAAAAATGTAAAAAAATCAAGGTTCTTTTTAGCAGATTAAAGCTATAAAATTCCTTTATAAATATCGCCCTTTTTCCAGCCTGTTTCCTTTGCTGCTTCCTTTGCCGCTTCGGAGGGCTTTACTCCGTCATCGATCAAACGACGTGCCACGGCAATTGCTTCCTCCAAAGTAAACACGGATTTTTCGGTCTCTTTGGCGCCCTCGACAATCAGCACAAATTCCCCTTTCGGCGTTACCTCGGTGTATTTTTCCACAGCCTCCGAAAGGGTGGTGCGTATGACCTCCTGATGTATCTTGGTAAGCTCGCGGGCAATCGCGATATTACGGTTTCCCAAAGCACTCTCCAAGTCCTGCAGGGTTGACAAAAGCTTGTGCGGTGCTTCGTAAAAAATCAGGGTATGGGAATCGTTTTTGATTTGCTTCAGGTGCTCAAAGCGGCTGTTTTTGTTGGTACTCAAGAATCCCTCAAAGCTGAATCTCGAGGTAGACAATCCGCTTAAACAAAGAGCGGAAATTGCCGCACTCGGTCCGGGGATGACAATGGTTTCCACGTTATGTAATGCCGCCAGCCGTACCAAATCCTCTCCCGGGTCGGAAATGCAAGGCATCCCCGCATCCGACACGATGGCACAATCCTCCCCCTTTAAAATGCGGTCAATCAGATATTCGCCCTTTTCGCGCAGATTGTGTTCATGATAACTGATCATCGGCTTTTTGATTTGAAAATGGTTTAACAGCTTAACTGTCACTCTGGTATCCTCGGCAGCGATAAAATCCACCGCCTGCAGGGTTTCCACAGCGCGCGGACTGAAATCCGAAAGATTTCCGATCGGTGTCCCGACCACATATAATTTACCCGACATATTACAAAGCAATCCTTTCCGAAAAACATATGACTCGACATAAAGCCGCGCAATAGACTAGCTCAATCGCTTAATCATTTGCCGATACTCCAAGAAACGGAAGCCGTGTCTTTCATACAAGCGAATCGCACCTTGATTGGATTGGCATACCTCCAAGCGGAAGCCGACGATTTTGTCCTTGTAATATTCCTCCAGATACTCTAAAAAGGCACTGCCGAGCTGCTGTCCGCGGTAATCGGGACTAACATACAGCTCATCGATTAAAGCTATAAGCCCGCCCATTTCGGTGCTCCACAAAAAGCTGACCAAGCAATATCCGACAGCGACATCTCCCGAAAGAAGCATAAAGCCGTCGGTATGCGGATTGCCTGCTATCAAGCTGTCGAAGGTACGGCACATATGCTCCTCCGGAATCGGCTCCAGGGCAGCTCCGCTGACATAAAAGTCCTTGCTGAATTTTAAGTAACATTCTTTATCCGAGTCGGAAAACAATCTTACGTTTAACATCATAAATCTCCTTTTGTCCTATCATACTTCTTTCAGCCGTTGCCGGAAACGCTGCAAACGCAAAAGCACCGCACCGCCGTTATCGAGGCTGATTCAAACGCAAACAACCTGCGTAGCGAAGCGAGCAGCGTTTCAATGTTCTTGAGAACGC
>CAZFQM010000368.1:0-1826 GCA_964520995.1 uncultured Oscillospiraceae bacterium | reverse complement strand
AAAGGTTTAGAAAATCATGGTTCATTTTGGCGTATCTACTGCTTGTTTTTATCCGGAGGTTACCGAAGCCGCTGTAAAACAATTGGCGAGACTAAATGTAAAAACGATTGAAATTTTTTATAATTCTCCGAGCGAGTATCGCACCGAATTTTTAACGGAAATCAAAAAGCTCCTGGATTTTTACGGAATGCAGGCGGTCAGTATGCACCCCTATAATTCGATATCGGAGCCGTTTATGTTTTTTACCGATTATGAAAGACGCTTTCGTGATACCTTGGAGGAATATCAATTTTATTTTGAGCAAATGCACCTGCTTGGGTCGGAAATCTTTGTTTTTCATGGAGATCGACATGACAGCAAATTCTCACTCGAGAAGTATTATGAACGCTTCGGAATATTAAGTGAGCTGGGAAAAGCGCAGGGGATTACCGTGGCGCAGGAAAATGTTCAGCGTTGCAGAAGCAGAGAGCTTTCCTTTATTACGGGAATGAAAGATTATTTGGGAGAGTTGGCTCATTTTGTTTTGGATGTGAAGCAGGCGATACGGAGCGGCGTATCACCCTTTGATATGCTCTCTGCGATGGGGGAGCAAACGGTACATCTGCATATTAACGATAACGACGAGGTGCACGATTGCTTATTGCCCGGGAAAGGAAATTTTGCGTTCCGCGCATTTTTTGAGCGCTTACGGCAATTGCAGTATCATGGTGCCGCCGTGATCGAGGTGTATCGACAGAATTTTCATCTGTCGGAGGAAATTTCCGATTCTTTGGCTTTTCTTGAAAATTTTCGGTGAATATTTATCATTCGGGATTGTAATTTGTGGTTATCCATGATATCATATTTTCAGAAATGTTTTTATCTCGGCAAGGTATGGTGATAAATATGAATTGTCCGTTTTGCGGCTATTCCGAAAGTAAAGTCGTTGATTCGCGCCCGAGTGATGAGGGCACTACCATTCGCAGACGCAGAGTATGTCTTTCCTGCGGCGGTCGTTTTACAACCTTTGAGGTTTTGGAAACCACACCTCTTGTTGTAGTAAAAAAGGATAAATCCCGTCAGGCATTTGACCGGGATAAGCTGCTTCGCAGTGTGCTGAAGGCTTGCGCAAAACGCCCGATTCCTTTAGAGGTATTGGAAAAAATGGTCAATGAGGTAGAATATTACTATCGCAATTCTTTTACCAAGGAGATAACCTCTATCGATTTGGGGGAATTGGTGATGGAAAAGCTACGCGACATTGACCAGGTTGCATATGTCAGATTTGCTTCTGTTTATCGGGATTTTACCGATGTACAGCAGTTTACCGATGCGTTAAAGCAATTAAAAAAACATAAATAACGGCAGTTTCTTTCTCCGAAAGGAAAATCTCGGCTTTGTGGCTCCAAGCGTGAAAATCTCTTGTTGTGCAAAGCCGTTTTTATTTGACCCCGAAAAGCATGATAAAATGACAGAACGGTGGAAATGCAGATGAAACGGATGGAAAATAAAATCGGAAGCCTTATATCAATATCGGTAACGGCTGTTTTACTGGTGGCAGCTCTCAGCGGATGCGCTGATTCGAGGTTCGGTGTGAATTCCGACGAGGACAGTGTTTTCACAGCCTCCGAGATGGTCGAGAGCAAGCTTGCAACGATAAAAGCCGATGAATATGCGGTACATACCCTGGTTAAACGCGCGAGTCATGCTACTGAATTCGATGAGATTTGGTTGGAGTATGCTTACATTGATGTAAATACCGTCAATTTTCGTTTTTCCGTTGCTCAGCAGGACGGGATGCTTTCCGAGGGGGCGGTGCTTACTGCCGAGGCGGTAACGCAAAAAGG
>CAZFQM010000367.1:0-1850 GCA_964520995.1 uncultured Oscillospiraceae bacterium | reverse complement strand
GGACATTTTGTCAACAACCATTCACCGAATGGTTGTTGACTGACACCTCAAAACGGAAATCGTTTTGAGGTGCTTTTAAAGTTGAAATTCTTTTGTACAGACGGCTTAGAGTAATTTCGGCTTCGCACTCAAGCCGTTAAAAAGAAAAAGCAGAGGCTAATCCCCTGCACCTTATTTTGCGAACCGAGTTGTGAGAAAAGCGTTGCTTCCCCGCCCGCATTTACAGATAAGCCGCCAAGGCTCCCTCTCAGAGGGAGAAAGCTTTCATCTATTATATATTGTAACCGCCTTACCTGCTGAAAAAAACAAGGTTCCCTCCATCGGAGGAAGCCTTGTAAGAGAAAACTTAGATTTCGCCTAAGCTTTTGGCTTTTAGGTAGGCGTTGATAAACCCATCCAGATCGCCGTCCATGACAGCAGAAATGTTACCGGATTCGTAGTTGGTACGGTGATCCTTTACCAGCGTGTAGGGCATAAAAACATAGGAACGAATTTGGGAGCCCCAACCGATTTCCTTTTGCTCCCCCTTGATGTCGTCGATCTTTTCCAGATGCTCCCGCTCTTTGATTTCAATCAGCTTGGATTTCAGCATTTTCATTGCCATTGCGCGGTTTTGTATCTGGCTGCGCTCATTTTGGCAGGCGCAAACAATACCGGTAGGAATATGGGTAATGCGGATTGCCGACTCGGTCTTGTTTACGTGCTGACCGCCCGCACCGCTGGAACGGTAGGTGTCTACCTTTAAATCTTCATCGCGAATTTCCACTTCAATCTCATCATCGATTTCGGGCATGACCTCTAACGAAGCGAAAGAGGTGTGCCGTCTGCCCGAGGAATCAAAGGGAGATACCCGAACCAGCCGATGTACTCCGGTTTCGGATTTCAAAAAGCCGTAAGCGTTCATTCCTTCAATGAGCACCGAGGCGCTTTTGAGTCCCGCCTCTTCTCCGTCCAGGTAGTCCAGCAGCTTTACCTTGAAATGATGGCGGTCCGCCCACATATGATACATCCGATAAAGCATCTGCGCCCAATCCTGCGCTTCGGTACCGCCGGCACCGGCATGAAAGGTCAAAATGGCGTTCTTTCCGTCATACTCACCCGACAACAGTGTGGCAAGCTTCTGCGCCTCTAAGTCGGATAAAAACAGCTCGGAGGCGGCACTGACATCCTCCCAGAGAGATTCGTCCTGCTCCTCTAAGGCGATTTCAATCAAGGTCATAACGTCATCGTATTCCTGTGCCAGCTTGTCATAGCCCTCAATTTTGGCTTTCATCTGATTGGTCTCTTTTACGATTTTCTGGGAATGCTCCAAATCATCCCAAAATCCGGGCTGAGCCGCCTGCTCTTCCAGCAAAGCGACCTGCTTGTGTAATTCCTCCACCCCGATGGCTTCTTTCAAATCCTCAAGCTGAGGCAGCTTGTTGTGTAGCTCCAGCTTTAGCTCTTCAAATTTTAACACTGATAAAATCGTCCTTTCTGATATATGCTGAGTTGCCGCTGCCCAATCGGAGAGGGGAAGACAGCCGCTTTGATGATTCAAGTGGGAAGCACTGCCAAAGCAGTATAATTTATTATATTATACGTCAACAGACGGTGTTTTGTAAAGAAGAAAATTGTCATCCGAAAGCGGGATCAAACAATTCCCCCGAAATTCCTCACAATTTCCACAGAGTTTTCCACAGAGATTTCACCGAAACAAAGCCGATAACTACGCGACTTTGAAAAAAGGCTTGTCGAAAAAAACATATATTCGTTTTTTAAATTGCCGATAAAACGGCGTAGCTGCGCGGTTTGTCCGCCAAAAAGGAGAACTTCTCAAACGAGCGTTCTTTTTGTGGAAAACTCTGTGG
>CAZFQM010000366.1:0-1874 GCA_964520995.1 uncultured Oscillospiraceae bacterium | reverse complement strand
CAATACGGCAACAGTATATTCTATTCAAGCAAATATCATCACATGACACTCTTATCCTAAGAAACACCGCCGACTTGATCAAAGGGAAAAATACGAAGCACGACCTTACCGAGAATATATTTTTCTCGGATAAATCCGACATAGGTGCTTCTGCTGTCGAGAGAATTATTGCGGTTGTCTCCCATCACAAACACCGTTCCCTCCGGCACAGTCAGCGGAAAGGTCATCGGCGGGTAGGGAATCAAATAGGTCAGGTCATAAGTATACGGCTCCTCGAGCGGCTCACCGTCCACATAGACAACGCCTGCCTCGGTATCAATATCGACCGTTTGTCCTCCCACAGCAATCACACGCTTGATGATCGCTTCTTCCACTTGGTTTTCTTGAACCGATATCACAATATCGCCATACTGCGGTTTATCGTAAAAGCATGAAACCACCAGGCGATCGCCGGAATGCAAGGTCGGCAGCATGGAATCTCCGTTGACATTGACAATACGAAAGCCAATGTTAAAAATCATAACAACGATGAGTGCAAAAACAATGGAATCCGCCCAATCCAGCAGATTAGACCGCATGGAAATCATCTCGGGACGTTGCTCCTCGAAATACTCATCCTTCATGACAGATCACTTCTTTTCTCTCGCAGGGCAGTGAAAGGATGCCGTGCTTCCGAAGCCCGCGACATTCGGAAAATAAATAAAGCAAAAAAAGGGACGGTCACGTCCCTTTTTCCCACAAAGTCTAGCGAATTTTCTCTTTGACCTTTGCAGCCTTGCCGACTCTGTCGCGCAGATAGAACAATTTTGCTCTGCGAACGCGTCCGCTTCTGACAATCTCGACCTTCGCCACATTCGGAGAATGAACCGGGAATACTCTTTCCACTCCGCATCCGTGAGACACGCGGCGAACCGTAAAGGTCTCGGCTACTCCACCGTGCTTCTTCGCAATGATGGTTCCCTCAAAAATCTGAATTCTTTCCTTGTCGCCCTCTTTAATCTTAACATGAACCTTAACGGTATCACCGACGTTAAGCTCCGGCAACTCGGATTTCAAGCTCTGGCTTTCAATCAATTTCAGTGCATCCATTTTTTCTTCCTCCTAAATTTTCAGACATTCATGCCCTATAGGCAGAGGACTATCCGCTTTAATGTCACTTCGTCTTACGAAGCCGGCATTAACCCCCATTGGCACTCAATCCAAGCGGACAGACTACACAACGGTACACTAAATGCTTATATATGATAACACAACCCACTTGAAAAAGCAAGTATTTTTCTGCATTTATCGTTTTTTTGTCGGTTTACACAGAATTTTCCTTTTTATTGCCAAGCTTGTTTTCCGTTTGCTTTGAAAAGCCCTTGCATTCTGCCCTTCTATCATGTACAATAAGTGCAAAGCAACAAGGAGGATCACCGCAATGATAGAAGAAAAAATGCACAACGGCGAGCTGTATTTTCCGGGAGACCCTGAGCTGCTCCGAGAGCAAGCTGCCTGCTTGGAGCGTCTTTATGATTTCAACATGACCCGTCCCACCGAGGTTGAAAAGCGGCAACAGATGCTAAAAGAAATGTTTGCCGAAATCGGAGAAAACTGCTATATCGAGCCGCCGTTTCATGCCAACTTCGGCGGAAAGCACGTCCACTTCGGCAAGAATGTTTACGCAAACTTCAACCTGACCCTGGTGGACGACACCCATATCTATGTAGGAGATTATACCATGTTCGGCCCGAATGTGACAATCGCAAGCGCGGGACATCCGATTCTGCCCGAGCTTCGTCAAAAGGGATATCAGTATAATTTTCCCGTGCATATCGGCATGTTATGATACAATAGATAGGAAACAGAAAGAATAGAAAAAACAACTCAAAAGT
>CAZFQM010000365.1:236-1878 GCA_964520995.1 uncultured Oscillospiraceae bacterium | reverse complement strand
GATGTAATTATAATCGTAATATAGCGAAAAATCAATCATCTTGGAAAGGAAATATCGACGATGGAAAATGTCAAATTTTCGGATGTAAAAATCACCGACGGCTACTGGAAATCCAAACAGGATATCAACAAATCGGTTACATTGCATTCCGTTTATGCGCGGTTCAAGGAAACCATGCGGTTTGATGCACTCCGCTGTGAATGGAAGCAAGGAGAGCCGAACGAGCCGCATATATTCTGGGATTCCGACGTTGCAAAATGGATAGAGGGCGCGGCATATATCCTAAATGAGTGCGATGACGAAGCAACTGCGGCGATCATCGAGGATGCCGTTGATTGCATCATAAAAAACAGTGATGAAAACGGATATTTCAACAGTCACTATCTGGTAACCGAGCAGGAAAACAGATTTCAACTCCGAGCCAACCATGAGCTTTATTGTGCAGGTCATCTCATGGAAGCGGCGGTAGCCTACTATGAGGTAACCGGAAAAGACCGATTTCTAAAGGCGATGTGCAAATACGCCGACTACATTGAAAAGGTGTTTAAAATCGAAAAAAGCGCCGCCTTTACCACCCCGGGACACCCCGAAATCGAGCTTGCCTTGATGCGGCTTTATAAAGCAACCGATGAAAAGCGGTATGCCGACCTTGCAAAGTATTTTATCGACGAGCGCGGCAAGCACCCCGAGGAGCTAAGTGCTTACGGTTGGAGCACCGAGTATTACTTCCAGGATGCAACGCCGATAGCGGAGCAAACCGATGCCATCGGACACAGCGTGCGCGAATGCTATCTTATGTGCGGTGCGGCGGATGTTGCGGCGGAATATCACGACAGCAAGCTGTGGGAAGCCTGCGAACGTGTTTTTGACAGCATCGTCAACAAACGTATGTATATCACGGGCGGAATCGGCTCCACCCCCATCGGCGAAGCCTTTACCGTAGATTATGACCTGCCTAACAGAACAGCCTACGCCGAAACCTGTGCGGCAATTTCGCTTGCCATGCTTGCACACCGTATGCTTTCCTTTGAGGTCAATGCCAAATACACCGATATCGTCGAGAAAGCGCTCTACAACGGCATGATGTCGGGCGTTTCAATAGACGGAAAATCCTTTTTCTATGAAAACCCACTCGAAATCGACCCCGATTTTAACGACATCAATCCCTCTACTACCCAAAAAGAGCGTTTTCCCATCACGCAGCGAAAGGAATGCTTCGATTGTTCCTGCTGTCCGCCCAATATTCTGCGGGTCATTGCCTCGGTTGCGGGATTTTTATACAGTTTGGACGAGGAAACGGTATACATCCACCAATATATGGATTCTGTCTGCAACACAGCGGGACTCTCTCTTACCGTGAAAACCGAATATCCGAAAAACGGTCGTATCAGAATCCAATGCGATACCGAGAAAAAATATATCGCCCTGAGAATCCCCGGCTGGTGCAACAGCTTTCACATCAACCAAGCTTATACCCTCAAAAACGGATATGCTTACCTCGTTGCCGAAAAGGGGAAAGAAATCGAGCTGGAGCTTGAGATGCCGGTGAAACTGATTGCCGCAAATCGTCGCGTTCATGCCGACGTCGGCAGGGTCGCCGTCACTCGCGGACCGATTGTCTACTGTGCCGAGGGAGTTGACA
>CAZFQM010000365.1:0-226 GCA_964520995.1 uncultured Oscillospiraceae bacterium | reverse complement strand
CGGATATCGCCAGCGTTTTATTGGACGTCCACGCAGAATTTAAAGCAGAAGAAAAAGATTTTCTGCTACCCATCTTGAAAACAACCGCTTATCGCCCGAAGGAAAGTACCCATCTGTATTACGAAGCAGGCGATGATTACGAGCAAATTCCGCTCACGCTGATTCCGTATTACACCTTTGCCAACCGCGGAGAAACCGAAATGCAGGTATGGCTGCTGCGGAAGTA
>CAZFQM010000364.1:0-1886 GCA_964520995.1 uncultured Oscillospiraceae bacterium | reverse complement strand
AAGCACAATCACATCAGCATCAATCATTTTCTGCAATACCTCTGCCATATCGTCTTTCACCGCACAGGCACCGGTTTTGCAGGCATAGCAAGCACGGCAATATCCAATGTTCTTTTCTGCAACGCGGATTTTCTCTACTTCATTGCCAGCTTCGACTGCCCCCTTCATAAACTCATCACAAAGAATATCTGAGTTCCCGTTCTTTCGGGGACTGCCTGATAAAATCAAAATCTTCTTGCTCATATCAAAATCTCCTTCCTTATGTTCGTATCTGTTTATGAGCCACTCGTCAAACTTGAGAACCCTATTTGAACTGCTTTTTGCGCTCCTCCACCATTTGCACAAACCATTCTACCATACTTGGATCGGTATGAGAAAAGAAAGAGGACTGCTTTTTATCCAGCTCCCCAACAACCGCCATATCTTCGTCTGTCAACGCAAAGTCAAACACACTCCAGTTTTCTTCCATACGCTCGATATGGGTAGACTTCGGAATGACCACAACGCCTCTCTGCAAATGCCAACGCAAAATGACCTGAGCAACCGTCTTTCCATATTTATCACCAATGGCTTTCAGCTCCGGCAGTTCAAACATACCGCCTCTACCTTCACCAAAGGGTGCCCATGCTTCTACCTGAACGCCGTACTTGTCGTGCCACCTTTTGCTTTCGGTCTGCTGATGATGAGGATGCACCTCAATTTGATTGACCATAGGTTTGATTCGTGCAAACGAAGCAATATCGATCATACGATCCGCATAAAAGTTAGAAATACCAATCGCACGGAGTTTCCCTTCCTCGTACAAATCTTCCAATGCACGGTATGCACCGTACACATCTCCAAAAGGCTGATGAAGCAAGCAGAGGTCAAGATAGTCTACCTGCAATTTTCTCATAGACTCTAACACCGAAGCCTTTGCATTCTCATAACCATAGTGCTCAATCCAGACCTTTGTGGTAAGGAAGATTTCTTCACGGGGAATACCACTTTTTGCAATCGCACTGCCGACTTCTTCCTCGTTAAAGTAAGACTGTGCGGTATCAATAGAGCGGTATCCGACTTTCAGCGCATCCCGTACACAGCGTTCACATTCATCTTTTGTCACCTGATACACACCGCAGCCAAGCATCGGCATCTTAACACCATTTGATAATGTTACATATTCCATCGTTGTCCCTCCTTGACGGTTCAAAAATTATCGCATACAATATGTTTAAGTTTATTCTATGAGTTAAAGTCAACTTTAAGTCAAGACCTTTTTACAAAAACCCACAATTCTTTTGGAGGTACACAATGCTTTATACGGTTGGTGAAATGGCAAAACGCTTAGGGATCACCCCTTCAACGCTCAGATATTATGATAAAGAAGGCTTACTCCCATTTGTTGAACGCTCCAGTGGCGGCGTCCGCATGTTCAAAGATGCAGATTTTGAATGGCTGCAAGTGATTGAATGTTTGAAAAAGACCGGAATGCGGCTTACGGACATTAAACATTTTATTGAAATGGCAATGCAGGGCGATGATACGATTGACGAGCGACTTACTCTTATCATCAAGCAAAAAGAGGCGGTAAAGGCTCAGATTGACGATTTAAGCAACACACTTAGAACTCTTGAATTCAAGGAATGGTATTACAAGACAGCACGGGACGCCGGAACAACATCCGTTCCTCGCAACATGACTTTAGATGAACTACCTGAGGAATACCGGGAAGTTCGCAAATCTCTCCAGGGTGATGACGCAAAACACCATTGATGTCCAACCAGTAAAAAATTGGATTTCAATGGTGTTTTTACTTTTTATGATATCAGGCTGATTTCACTACGCCTTGGAGAGTGTGAAATTTTTTCTGTAAATTCAGATCTTCTATGATAATTGATGTGGCT
>CAZFQM010000363.1:0-1890 GCA_964520995.1 uncultured Oscillospiraceae bacterium | reverse complement strand
GTATTTTCCGTTAACAACCATCTCCGAAAAAGCGGCGGCAACCTTTTCCCGATCATCTCTATAGGTAACGCCGTACCATTTTTCGCCGGTCTTCAGCACCTTGACCTCCGCTTTCTTCTCCTGTATCAGTTCGTTGACCACAAAGGGAAGAAAATACTCTGCTTTGGTGATATTTTCCGTATGCGTATCCAAAAAGGCGGCAAACCGCTTCTCCAGCTCATCGAGCATTTGCGGTACAAAGCCCCAAAAATTCATGGAGACCGTGCTTCCCTGCGGAATTTCCGTCCAGGTATTGCCGTCATCCTCGGTGAACATAATCAAATCGTTCCGTTTTTCAATCTTCGTCCGCTCAGTAATATTTGTCAGC
This sequence comes from uncultured Oscillospiraceae bacterium, assembly GCA_964520995.1. Classification (GTDB taxonomy): domain Bacteria; phylum Bacillota; class Clostridia; order Oscillospirales; family Ruminococcaceae; genus HGM13222. The sequence goes on along the minus strand of CAZFQM010000363.1, from coordinate 1,523 downwards.
CGTTCTCCCGCGCCGATTTCACAGATACCACGCGCAACATGGCCGTTTTCGGTCAGGGTATTGGCGATATCATATCCTACCATATAAAACGGATAAGGTGTCTTGCTTCCGTCCGCTGTGGAAAGCTCCCGATACAACAGCTCAAACGCCTCTCTGCCATAATAATCATCGGCATTGATTACGGCAAACGGCTCATGCACCACATCACGGCAACACATTACCGCGTGACCGGTTCCCCACGGTTTGGTACGCCCGTCGGGAACGGTATATCCCGTCGGCAGATGATCAAGCTCCTGATACACATATTCTACCTGTACCTGCCCTGCAATCCGGTCTCCGACTAACCGCCGCATATCGGCTTCCAGCTCCCGCTTGATGACAAAAACAACCTTGTTAAAGCCCGCACGGATGGCATCATAAACAGAATAATCCATGATGATTTCTCCGTTAGGTCCGACCGGGTCGATCTGCTTCAAGCCTCCGTAGCGACTTCCCATGCCCGCCGCCATGATAATCAGTGTAACATCTCGATTCACGATTTCTCATCCTTTCCAATTGTTTTATTCTCCGCAACACAAGCCGATAAAAAAGCTTGCATTTATTTCTGTTTCTGATATAATCATAGCATGGGTCAATTTGTAAATAAATGAAAGTTTAGCTACATTTTATATAAATTCAGACACATTTTAGCTGATGAAAGCAAAACGAAGGGAATTGCCATGTTGAATGTTTTCGTGGAACGATATGACCATGAGGTTTCGGTACGGCGGGTCATCGAAATCAGTGCAATCATTACCGCCTTTGAGGTAACCTATGACGATGATTTTTATTATCCCGGGGAGTCTCATGACTTTTGGGAGCTGGTCTGCGTTCTGGATGGGGAAATCAATGTGACCGCCGACCGACGCGTTTTACATTTACATGAAAATCAAATTATTTTTCACAAGCCGATGGAGTTTCACCGATTGTGGTCTGCCAACAAAACCACGCCACATCTCATCATCATGTCCTTTAAAACCGCATTTCCCTTTCATCCCAAGGAATTTATCTTTAACATCGAATCGGAGCAAATCGTACAGCTACAGGAGCTGATACAACTCAGCCGCGACGTTTTTGAATTCCAAGACATCTGCACTGTTGCCGTGAAGCAGGGAAAGCGAGCAGAGCTTCAGCTTTTCGCCAACCGCTTGGAACAGTTTTTGCTTGCCGTTTTCAAAAGCGGAGCCGCCCTGGATGCGGAAAACAAGTCCCGCTCCGCGCAAAATTACACCCTGATTATCAATACACTCTACGACCATCTGAATCAAAATCTCACCCTCTCGCAGCTGGCACAGCTGACCAACATGAGCGAAAGTAACCTCAAGCGAACCTTTGAACGCTATGCCAACATCGGCGTAATCAAGTATTTTAATCTTCTGAAAATTCGCAAGGCAATTTCTCTGCTGCAATCCGGAATGACGGTCGGAGAAACTGCCGCACGGCTCGGCTTTCAGGAGCCGTGCTATTTCAGCACGGTTTTCAAG
>CAZFQM010000362.1:0-1897 GCA_964520995.1 uncultured Oscillospiraceae bacterium | reverse complement strand
TAAAGGTAGTAACGGAGACCACCGTGAATATCATCATAAATACCGCAAGCAAAACAATCAGCCATATCAAAGTGTTTTTGATTATACTAAGTGCTTTCCTCATATTCAAAATCTCACTCTCATCAGATCTTTACAATATTGCTCCGCTGAGCGATAAATTTGCGTTTCATTCATGCTTGTCCCAACCGAAATCGCCGTACAACAGCGTTGTCCGAGCCTTGCGCGGAAACAGCCGTAATGATTTCGCATAACTTGCAAAACGCATCACAGCTTTTTTCGGTGTTACTGTATTGGTGGTAAAAAAATAGGCAAACCATCCCTCATTCAACACATCGACAGGCGGATTGTAATCATCCGAACGGCGTGCAAAAAAAGCGTGTCAGCCTTTCAAAACATTCGCAGAGTTATCTCCTGTGCAACATCAGTTGCACAGCCACTGTGATATCAGGCGTATTCTTTTGTTTGACGATTTATTTTGACGGCTTAAATCAAAGACCGATTGCCGTGAGCTTGTCCATATTAGCTCGTTTTAAATCGAGAGAGGAATGAACGTAACGATCAAGTGTTACCTTAGTGCTGGAATGTCCCAAAATTTCGCTTAGTGATTTGATTTCGAAGCCAACCTCGACACATCTCGTGGCAAAGGTATGTCGCAAGGTATGAAAATGTACTCCTGCCAAGCCGCAGGCATTTGTATATTTGGCTAGGCGATACTGTACCGCTCGCGGCTCGAGAAAATGCACTGTATCTCCTGTTAATACATAAGCATTTCCGTTAGAAGCCTGCATTCGCTTGCATAGAGTAACTGCCGAGTCATTTAGCGGAATAATTCGGTTTGATGTCAAACTTTTTGCCTCACCGACAGTGATTTTTGTTTTTGCATTCGCATTGCCGTCAAGGACCTGTAATCTTTGCATGGTTGAGGAAATGTGAATCATTCTTTCGCTGACGGTGATATTCTCCCATTTCAAAGCACAAAGCTCACCGATTCGCATTCCCGTAAGTAAAGCAAGCAATACGCCGAATTTTGGCTCATCCATATCCGAAAGAAGATAATCAACAAACCGTTTTTGCTCTTCAAGCGTCAAAACACGCATATCGTTTTTGCGTTCCTTGGGATATATGATTTCAATCTCGGGAAAGCTTGCTCCGAGTTGTCTGCGGCAGTGTTTTAAGACCGCTTTTAAAACCACTAAAATATCTCGCACTGTTTTAGGGGATAGCCCCGTAGTCAAAAGCTCATTGGAAAATTCCTCAATCAATAGGGTGTTGAGATTTTGCGGAAGATAGCTCCCGAGCTTTGGCTTTAGGTGAAGCCTCACCGTGCTGTGATACTTTACAAAGGTTGATTCCTTGACACGGTTTCGGGAAAGAATCAGCCACTCATCGCAGAAACAGCTGAAATCTTTTCGGTTGGAGGTCGGTTTTGCGACATTTTGTTGCTTTGCGGTAGTCAGCTTTTCCCTGACCTCTCGATATGTTTTCGCATAAACATATCCGAAGCGCGCTTTTCCTTTGCAATCATAGCCTTTCAGATAGCGCCCCTCCCAACGGTTATCCTTTCTTTTGTAAATGTTTTCGCCTCGTCTTGCCATAGTTCATTCTCCTTAATATTAAAATTTGCAATCGTCGTAGCGAATGCATATCTGACCATAGTTATCGACGATAATTGACGGCTTATTTGACGGAAAAAAAGACAAAAAGTATCCAAATCATCTTCATTGTAAATCATTTCTATTGTAAAGCTTTTTAAACTTTTCACATTTTCGTAAAACCACTTGCAAAATAAATCGTTTAGTGATATAATAAATTTGAAATCGCAGTGGAAAATTTATCCTCTCGGATGAGATAACTCTGCGAAGTGCTGATGATAAGGGCTTTCTTGATATTCCGAACA
>CAZFQM010000361.1:0-1906 GCA_964520995.1 uncultured Oscillospiraceae bacterium | reverse complement strand
TTCATTTTTTGAGAAAAAAGTGTTGACATTTGCTTCTTGCTTTGATATAATAATAAAGCGTTCTGAAGAAGAAACATAAAAAACTTGTTTAGAGCGCAACGATATGTGTGAGAGCCACTAGCTCAGTTGGCAGAGCATTTGACTTTTAATCAAAGGGTCCGGAGTTCGAATCTCCGGTGGCTCACCATTATGAATCCCGTCGGGCAATAGTTCGGCGGGATTTTTTTGTCTAAATGAAATTATACTGAGAATGACGCGATTTAAAAAAGAAAGCTTGGAGGATATGACCATGTCCGTTATCTACAAAGATACACACGATTTCAGTGCATGGAAATTACAGGAGCTGTTTTTATCGGTGGAATGGTCATCAGGAAAAAGCTTGTTGAGAAAATGAAAGAAAAATATCAGGACTATTTGCGGATAGCCCTGATTGCGTATGATGAAATCGGATTTTATGAAAACTGCGGCTTTCAAAAAGCAGATTATGCAAGTCCGATGTTTATCACTTCGTTGTGGACATAAAAACGGAATACCGCAATTCGGAGCAATCGTAAGATTGCTCTTTTTTATTGCTGCGGAATGACTGCGAAAAAGAGCAGGTCATCGTCGCTGTCATTGACCAGGCTGTGGGAGTGCCCTTTCGGGCAGTAGTGGCAAAGCCCCGGTTCCAATTTTTCCACCGTGTCATCGTAAAGCATTTTTCCGTTTCCGCTGAGAACGTATAAAATTTCACTGCCGCTGTCGTGAGTATGCCTGCCGATTGATGCACCCGGCTCCAGCTTTCCGTACATGATGCGATTGTTTTCATCGGTGTACATATTGGCGATGACCTCCTTTTCTCCGCCACGCATTTGCTTGATTGTTTCGCTTTTTATTTTTTTGAAGTCGATAATCATCCTTTTCTTCCTTTCTGTTCATATACTTGTTTTCATTATACTGCCGCATTGCCGATAAATCAAATCTTTTTTCGCTGCCGAATCGGTTCTAATTCAGCCTGTCCTATCATATCAATTAAAAGAAAAGGACAAGATGTTCCGATTTCGCAAGCTCGGCGGCAATTGTCGCCGAATCATCGGGAGAGGTTGAGAAAGGAATGACCGATATGGCGCAGGATACTTTTGAACGGGCAGTGGAGGTGCTGTGCGAGCCTCTCAAGGGGCGGATAACGGCGGTTTCCGAGCAGGTAAAGAATATTGTTACCGAAATCAGGCTGCGGAGCGGTCTGCCGCTGATGCTCAACACGATAAGCGGGCCGATATTTTTACTGCAAAACGGTGACATATCCCACCATTATCGTCGAGATGCTTATTGGGTATCGGCGGAGGAGGTCGAGCAGAGCTTTCGTAAAATATGCGGATATTCGGTGCACAGCTATCAAAATGAAATCCAAAACGGTTATCTTACCGTAAACGGAAATCGTATTGGCTTTTGCGGCACTGCGGTGGTGGAAAACGGAGCGGTCACGACCTTGCGTAAAATCACTTCACTGAATATTCGCATTGCCAGGCAGGTCTGCGGCAGTGCAGACCCGATTATTTCCCTGTTTGCGCGGGAGGGCTTGTGCGGTGCCTTGATTTTAGGCGCGCCAGCCAGCGGAAAAACAACCATGCTGAAGGATATGATAAGACAGCTGGCAGACGGTTCATTCGGACATTTTGTACAGATATCGGTCATTGATGAACGTGGGGAGCTTGCGGGAGAGTGTGGAGACGGCTTGCGTAATCAGCTCGGAATGTCGGTTGACGTGTTGTCCGGTTATCCGAAAGCAAAGGGGATGGAGATTGCAATTCGGACCATGGCACCCGAGCTGCTCGTATGCGATGAAATCGGCAATCAAGAGGATGCCGCAGCTGTTTTATCGGCGGTTCATTCGGGGGTAAGGGTGGTAGCCTCAATGCACGCGGGA
>CAZFQM010000360.1:0-1916 GCA_964520995.1 uncultured Oscillospiraceae bacterium | reverse complement strand
TCAAATTCCGTTCAAAAAAGAAAATTCCTCAACCCTTGTTTTAAAAGACTGCCATAAAATCTGAGGCGTGACGAGCCGCAAAAAGATAACAAAAAAAGGCTCTGACCTAATTGTCAAAGCCTGATAAATAATCTCAAATTGCTCTATGAAATCATGCCGTCGTTTTTCTGTCAGCATTTTCAGCTCAGCAGATATGCATACGCATTCAAAAGCGACAGACATACGCTCATGATCAAAAAAATCACGACGCCGGGAGCAGTGAAAAAGGTAACACATTTTTCCTTTATGCTGAGCAAGCTGTAATTCGGCTGTTCCCGAAATTTTTCGGGATGTCGGGAAGTCTCTTTAACCAGCTTCACCATGCCGACGATTCCCAAAACCATCAGCAAGCCGGACAGCAACAGAACTCCCGCCAGCAAGCCGAGCTGACTCATCAGCTCGGACGGAGAAAACGCGCGAAGCATCGAAAAGTCTCCCTGTATCAATTCCTCCATCAAAGCATCCGCGTCCAGCTCCAGAAAGCTGAGCAAAATCGCTTGGAGATTGGATATTCCGTTGATAATCATATGTAACACAATCGTCGGCCAAACAGAGCGAAGCTTCGACGCAACAAAGCCCGCATAAATGCCCATCATTGCCGCAAAAAACACCTGCTCAAAGCTGGTATGCATAAAGCCGAACAAAATGCCGGTTGCAATCGCCGCAAAGTGAAAGCCGTATTGGCGGAGTGTGCCGACCAAGCCGCATCGAACCAACAGCTCTTCAAAAAATGGTGCCAGAATGGTAACGCCGAGGGTAAACACCATAATACTGACAATATTCGGAGAGATGCTGACATCGGCGGATTCCATCGGGATTCCGATTAGCTCCAGCAGGTTATTGATGTTGGTATACAATAAATTTCCGGTAATCGAAGCAGAATAGACCACTCCGATTCCCATCAGCACCCAATTCCAAAACTCCTTACCGGTAATATTCGGAAAGGAGAGATACTCGCCAACCCTTGTATCGGAGCGGCTGTTGGCATATCGGAGTAACAACGGTATCGCCACCGCATAAAACAGCAAATTCAGAATCAAGCTTTGTATCGCTTCCCAAAGAACCGCATCCTGCTGTAATCCCCGAATCGCTTCCGGAAGAAACTCCGATGCATTAAAAAAAGCAAACACAAAGGATATCAAATACATAAACCCCAAAAGGAGAATCAGCAATACGCCGCAGCGATTTGCCAGCTTTTTCAGCTGTTGCTTTTCATTCTCCTTCGGCCAGTTATACTGCCCCATATTACTCCATTGCATATACATTATCATCCACACCTTTTCGACCGTATCTTACCAATCGACTTCTCTTAATCATATCTCGAACAAAGACATCTGACGGGATTTCGGCAAATTTTCAAAGGTTCCCGCCGCCTCCAGAATTTCAATCACCGCTTTTGAAACGCCCGAACGAGATTGCACCTCATCCACCGAAATATAGTTTCCCTGCGTTCCCGCCTCCTGCAGGCTTCGTGCCGCCGCTTCACCCAAGCCCTTGAGTGAGGTAAAGGGCAATCGAATTTTACCGTCCTCTATTTTATATTTTACCGCATCCGAGCGATACAAGTCAACCGGCAAAAATTCCAAGCCGCGTTGAATCATCTCATTGATGATGAGCAACGTTCCGTACATATCCTCTTCCTTTACCGAGCGCTTCTCGATTGCTTTGAGCTCATCCAGCCGCATTCTGACCGCAGCTTTTCCTTTGACTGCACTGTCCGCATCAAAATCTCCGCCGCGCACCGTAAAATACGCCGCATAAAAGGCAAGCGGCTGATAAACCTTATACCATCCCAAGCGGATTGCCGCAATGACATAAGCCGCCGCGTGCGCTTTCGGGAACATATACTTGATTTTCAGACAGCTCTCGATATACCA
>CAZFQM010000359.1:0-1917 GCA_964520995.1 uncultured Oscillospiraceae bacterium | reverse complement strand
ATATATGAGCTTGTATCAAGCATATTTTTATACGGAGGTGAGCGACAATGCCGAAAACGGATATTTGCACAAAGGAACTGGGATGCACGGAATTTACCGATTCTCATTCACATATACACAAAATAAAGCACAGTGTTATATTATCAGACAGTGAGCGGCGTGAGCTTGAAGATAGTATCGCAGAGGAGCTTTACAGGATTTTCACACACAAAGCGGTTTAACCGTAAAGAGAGTGGAGCGGTAATTTCCGCTCCGTCCTTTAAAAGGAGGTAACAGTTTGACAATAGCAATTTACGCACGAAAATCAATCGAGCGGGAAAACAGCATTTCCTGCGATACACAGATAGAATACTGCAAGGCAGTAATAAGACCGGAGGACAGAGGCAAAGAAATCATAACATATGTTGACAACGGCTATTCCGGGGGCAATGTCAACAGGGATGGTTTTCAAAAAATGATGCGAGAGATTGAGAAAGGCAATATCGAAGAAGTTATTGTCTACCGTCTGGACAGAATAAGCAGAAGCCTTGCAGATTTCGTTGATATACTGAATACCTTGAAAAAGTATGATGTCAAATTCATAAGTTCTCAGGAATCGTTTGACACATCAAGTCCGTATGGCGAGATGATAGTTAAAATTCTTATGGTTTTTGCTGAATTTGAACGGCAGAGCATTATCGCAAGAGTAACGCAAGCCTATGAACACCGAAGCGAACTAGGATTTTATATGGGTGGAAGAAAACCGTATGGGTTTGAATTGGAAGAGTGTGTTATCAATAATATCAAGACAAAAAAGCTCAAACCGATTTCCGAAGAAATAGAACAAATTAAATACATATTCGAATGTTATGCCGCTCCGAATGTGTCTCTCGGCAGACTACTGAAAAACCTTACCGAAAATAACATCAAGCCGCTATCCGGCGGCGGATGGACAACCGCAAAGCTTTCAAACATACTGAAAAATCCGATATATGTAGCGGCAGACAGCAAGGTGTATGAATATTTCCAAAAATTCGAAACGCAGATTATAAGTCCTCCCGAAGCCTTTGACGGAGTACACGGCATACAAATTTACGGAAAGACAAAGCATAATCCGACAAGCCTTGACTGGAGCGATATAAAAGCAGTTGTAATGACACACGAGGGCGTTGTTTCGCCCGATATTTGGATAAAATGTCAGCAAAAAATCCTCAAAAACAAGCAGGTCGGTAATGCGATTTCAAACAAAACAAGCTGGCTTGGCGGTAAGATTATTTGCGGAAAATGCGGACGGACTATGACCACGATTAAGGGCAAGCTCGGAAACGGCGAAATTCAAAGATATTTTAACTGTACCGGAAAAAGCCATTTTAAGGATTGCAAAGGTACAAAAGCCACTATTTATGCGGACAGCCTTGAAGATATGATTTATGACGAAATTTCTTTAAAGCTTACAAGCTTGAAAAATGTAAAAAGGAAAGATAAAAAAACCGCAAATCCCGAGCTTAACGCACTTAAAAACAATCTCAAAAGCATTGAACTTAAACAGGATAAAATCGCTGATACTCTTATCGGCGAAGATTGCGGAGCGGATTTGGTTGAGATATTAAATAGGCGTGCGGAAAAATTAAAGGCTGAAAGAACTATGATTTTACTTAAAATCGATGAGCTTGAATGCATTGAAACCGATACAAAATCCGTTGTAAATCTGTCAAAAAAGTGGGAAAAAGCTTCTTTTGAGGAAAAACGAGCCGTATGCAACGTTCTGATTAACCACATTGTCATAGATGAAAACGGGAACAGCGAAATCATTTGGAATGTGTGAAATTTGTATTGATTTTAAGTTGATTTTTTGGTATAATAAATTTAGATAGTAAAGGAAAGGAGCATTTTATGTATGAATTACGAATTAAAGCATTATGATTTAAGCCTCATACG
>CAZFQM010000358.1:0-1925 GCA_964520995.1 uncultured Oscillospiraceae bacterium | reverse complement strand
TCCTTTTCCGTATGTGACAAAGGGAACACAAAAGAAAAAGCAGACTTGTCCGGGTATGAATTTACATGGGCAACGTTATGGGATTGGAATAATTATCCGGAGGCCGGTGAATCGGATTACGGAGATAAACGAACTGCATGGTATGAGCAGGTGGAAAAAGATTATAATTGTACTATTAAAAAAGTGGAAATCAATGCAGAAACCTTTTTTGATCAGGTAAATAAGGCAATTATGGCGGGACAGAAATTTGCGGATTTTATTGAAGTGGACTATTCCCGCTACCGGGTTTTGAGAAAAACCGATTCACTGATGGCTTTGAATACCATTGAAGGCTTTGACCCGGCGCAAGAGAAATTTTTTGCAAGCCACAGAAAAGCATATACTCATGAGGATAATGTTTACGGCGTACAGTTTGAATATCCGCAAATCTCATCGGGTTCCTTCCTTTTTTACAATAAAACCATGCTGGAAAACGAGAAGTGTGAGGACCCTTATGATTTGGTAAAAAGCAATCAATGGACTTTTGCAAAATTTCAAGAGATCTGCAAAAAGGTAACGAAAAGCTTGTCAAGCGGCGCTATCGACCGATGGGGAGTTACTACCGTTGATTGGCATGCGAACAACTTTGAAAAGCCGATGATCTTTGCAAACGGCGGCACCATGATAGAAAAAAACAAAGAAGGCAAATATGAGTTTGCTTTGTTGTCTCAACAAGCACAGAACGCCTTGAACTATTTGTACCGGCTGGAAACGACCGATGCTACATTGATGCCGAGCGGAAAAGACCCGATTACAGCGTTTTATTCGGGAGAGGTTGCCTTTTACAGCGGAGGAGCAGATAATTTCCTGTCCATCAATAAAAACTTTAAAGAGGATCAGGAGTGGGGAATCGTCCCGCTTCCCATCGGACCGGATGCAGATGATTTTATCGTCATGGATTCTCAGCTTCGTTCTTGGGTAATGCTTGCGAACAATACGCAGGATGCCAAAAACGCCGCCATTGTTTTTGATGCGCTGTCAGAGCCTTTGTACGGTTCCGTTTCGGAAGACGCGGAAGCATATTATGACGGACAGTTAAACAATACTTTTAACGGTAACGAGCACGCATTGGAAATGTATCGCTTGTGCACCGAAAAAGTAGTGGCTGATGAATCTTGGGGTATGTCGGGCGGAGATGTATTGGGCGAATCAATCTATGCTTGCGTTCGTTCTTCCGAGTTTACTCCTCAATCGGCAATGCAAACGATTGAAGGCGTTGTAAACGGATATATTGAAGGATTCTTCTATACATCGGAAACAGACGAAAGCAATCCCTCTGAATGATATGGTCTGTATTGGTACGAGGCTTCATATGCAAAACAAACTTTTGAAAATTGAACGGTAAAGGAATGGATACAATGAAAATACTGAAAAAATCAATTGCATTGCTTATGACAGTATGTGTTTTGTCGGCTGCTTCGGGTATCTTGTCGGTAAGTGCAGGTGCTTCAAAAGTGCAGTATTACAAAACAATCGGTGATATCTTTGATGCGGATTATCTGATTGATTATCAGCATGAAGAAGAGCAGAGAATCGGCAGCACTGCCTCCATTCCGCTTGGCTTGGCGGGCATTGATACGAAAGATAAAAAAGTCGGCGACGGCAGCTTTTTCCAGAAAGCTTTGACAGCCAACAACGGTATGTCTGCATGGATATGCGGGGATAAGAAATGGGACGGAAAAGGGTATGTGAATGCATCGGGAGCTTCCCGTCCGGGATTTGTAATGTGGTTTTATATCAGCGATGTCAGTAAAATGGCAATCGGAACAGAAGGCGCAACCAAGGATGTTTTCTTTAAAGTTCGGTTGGGCTCCGACGCAGACAAATCGCTTTCCAGAAATGATTCCGTTTATTATTCCATATGGTTTACCAAAGAAAACATCCAA
>CAZFQM010000357.1:0-1933 GCA_964520995.1 uncultured Oscillospiraceae bacterium | reverse complement strand
TTGCAGTATGATTTGCTGTTCCTCCTCACTGAGCCGCAGTAAACGTAGCTTGTTTGCCAGGGTCGATTGTGCTTTTCCCAATCGCTCCGCCGCCTCCTCCTGAGTAATATTCCACTCGGAGAGTAGGTTTTTAATGGCAATTGCCTCCTCGAAGAAATTCAAATCGGCACGTTGTATATTCTCTATCAAAGCCAGAACCGCAGATTGCCGTTCATCCGTGTCAATAATGATTGCAGGTACCTCACTCAATCCCGCCAGCTTGGAAGCGCGCAACCGCCTTTCGCCCGAAATCAGCTCATATTGTTGATAAGCATTTTTCCGAATCGTCAAGGGCTGAAGCACCCCATTGACCCGAATGCTGTCTGCCAGCTGAAGCAATTCCTGCTCGTTGAATGCAAGCCTCGGTTGATTCGGATTGGGAAGTATCTCCTCGATACCGATTGACAACACCTTGTTGACCTGTTTTTCTTTTCCGAATAAAGTAATCATCCTCATTCATCCTTTCCGTTGCACTTCCGAGTCGGTTCTTCTGTCTTTATCTTAGCATACTCGATAGGATATTTCCAGCATTTTCGTTCGACAAAAAGCACCCGATACTCGACAGGGTATCGGGTGCTACTAATTATTTTAAAGGGTTTTTTGCCATTTTTGCCGAGCTTCTGGGATATTTTGTCGAAGTCTGCGATATTTTTCTGATAATGACCACCGATCTTTTCTGATCGCCCGCCAATATATACTGCTCTACCCGCTCGACTTTTCCGCCCAACAATTTAATAGCAGGCTTTGCTTCTTCCAGCTCTTCCTCTATCTCAAATCCCTTTAGTGCTGTAAAACAACCGCCGACCTTAACATAAGGTAAACAATATTCCGCAAGCGTTGTCATCGAAGCCACCGCCCGCGCAGTAGCAATGTCAAACTGTTCTCGCAACTCCGGCTTTCTGCCGCCCTCCTCCGCACGGAGATGTAAGCACCGATTCTCCTGACCCAATGCTTCGGAGACCGTCTTTAAAAATCCGATTCGCTTATTCAAAGCATCCAATAGCGTAAGCCGCACCGTCGGAGAAAAAATCTTAATCGGAATTCCCGGGAAGCCGGCACCGGTTCCCACATCAATCAGAGAAACATTTTCGGGAAGCTCCATATACTTTAACGGCATTAAACTGTCCAAAAAATGCTTCACCGCAACTTCGCTCGGCTCGGTGATTGCCGTCAGATTCATTTTCTGATTCCACTCTATCAATAACGCCGCATACTGCTGAAATGCGTCAAGCTGAGATTCGGACAATGTAAAGCCCTCGGCAGCTGCGGCATTTTTCAAATATTCCGTCATCGGTATCGTTCCTTTCTCATTCGGCAGGCTGTTCCTTTTTTCTTTGGCGGGAAGCTTGCTCCAACCAAATCAACAGTACCGAGATATCGGCGGGGCTTACACCGGAAATGCGGGAAGCCTGTCCAATGGAAATCGGACGTATCTTTTCCAGCTTTTCCCGTGCTTCCAGCCGCAATCCGCCGATCGTGTTATAATCTATCTCCTCCGGGAGCTGTTTCTGCTCCAACTGCCGCATTTCGGCAACCTGAGCAAGCTGTCGCTTAATGTATCCCTCGTATTTGATTTCAACCTCTACCTGCTCTCGAACCTCTTTCGGGAGAGCGGGACGCTCCGGGTCAAAGGGAGCAAAGTCCTCATAAGAAACCTGCGGCCGTCGCAACAGATCAATACCCTTGATGCCGGTTGTCAGCTCCGATGTTTCACGTGAAACAAGTACCTCATTCAAAGCGGCAGACGGCTTGATTGTGACCTTTTCCAATCGCTTCTTTTCCGCAGCAATGGCAGCCAGCTTTTCCTGCAAATGCTCCCATCGAGCATCCGATATCAATCCGAGCTTTCTGCCAATCGGTGTCAGCCGCTGATCCGCATTATCTTGACGTAGGA
>CAZFQM010000356.1:0-1936 GCA_964520995.1 uncultured Oscillospiraceae bacterium | reverse complement strand
TCCGCGTCGCAACGCGGTTTGTGGTGAGAAGTTGGGCGAGGGAAAAGTCCCCTTTCCCAGAGCGTTGTCGACTTTGTCGACACGCTCAAACAGGCAGACGATAGTCTGCCTGTTCGACTTTTGCTTTGTAGGGTGGCGCCGTAAAAGATTTAGTTTAAGCTGTGCTTTACACGATCGCGCTCCTCGGCACGTTTTGCATTGTTAAAACGATCTACCGTTCCGACCAAATAGCCGGTGATTCTGCGGATACGCTCAAAGCCGGGCTTGCCGTCGGCTTCGGTTCGACCGCACTTCGGGCAAACATCTCCGATAATACCGGAATAGCCGCAAACGGGGTCTCGGTCTACCGGGTGGTTGATAGAGCCGTATCCGATTCCCGATTCCTTCATGCAACGAATGATTTGCTCAAACGCCTCCAGATTGTCGGAGGGATCGCCGTCTAATTCAATGTAGCTGATATGTCCGCCGTTTGTCAAATTGTGATAAGGCGCTTCGATTCTGATTTTCTCAAAGGCGCTGATCGGGTAGTAAACCGGAACATGGAAGGAGTTAGTGTAGTACTCACGGTCGGTGACACCCTCGATGATACCGTATCGCTCCTTGTCCATCCGAACAAAACGTCCCGATAAGCCCTCGGCGGGGGTTGCAATCAGGGTGTAGTTAAATCCGGTTTTCTCCGTTTCCCGATCCATTCTTTCCCGCATATGGGAAACGATTTTTAAGCCCAGCTTTCTTGCTTCCTCGCTTTCACCGTGGTGAGCGCCGATCAATGCTTTTAAGGTCTCTGCCAGGCCGATAAAGCCGATTGTCAGCGAACCATGCTTGAGCACCTCTCCGACCTCATCGTCGATGTCCAATTTTTCGGAATCCAGCCAAATTCCCTGCCCCATCAAGAACGGATAGTTTCTGACCTTTTTCTGCGCTTGTATTTTATAGCGGTGCATCAGTTGGTCGATTACCAAATCAATCCGCTCATCAAGCATGGTGAAGAACTTGCCGATATCGCCCTTGGCTTCAATGCCCAACCGCGGCAGATTGATTGAGGTAAAGCTAAGATTTCCTCTTCCGCAGGTGACCTCTCTGGATTTGTCATATTGATTGGAAGCCACTCTGGTGCGGCAACCCATGTATGCTACCTCGGAGTTGTAGTCTCCCTTTTTGTAGAACGGCAGATTAAAGGGAGCATCCATAAAGGAGAAATTCGGGAACAGTCGCTTTGCCGATACACGGCAGGCAAGCTTGAACAAATCGTAGTTCGGCTCACCCGGATTGTAGTTGATACCGTCCTTCACCTTGAAGATGTGGATCGGGAAAATAGCGGTTTCGCCGTTGCCCAAGCCTCTTTCGGTGGCTAATAAAACGTTGCGGATTACCATTCTGCCCTCGGGAGAGGTGTCCAGACCGTAGTTGATGGAGGAAAAGGGGATTTGCGCTCCCGCACGGGAATGCATGGTGTTTAGGTTGTGCACCAGTGCCTCCATGGCTTGATAGGTTGTCTTGTCGGTTTCCTTTTCGGCATATTTGCGGGCGAATTTCTGCACCCGCTCGGCGACATCCTTGGACATCTTTGTCTGTAAAATGGCAAGCTCCGCTTCCTGGTAGCCGTTGTCATTTGCCAAAACAGGAAGCTTTCCGGTCTGCTCGGAGATGGTCCGAACCGTTTCGACGGCAAAGGTGATGGCATCCTCCAGACCGGCAATCAGCTCGCAGGCCTTGCCCAGGTTCTCCGCATATAATTTCCGATATGTTTTCGCAACGCCGGGAGCCATTCCGTATTCGAAGTTCGGGATAGATTGACCGCCGTGCTGGTCATTCTGGTTGGATTGGATGGCAATACAAGCCAGCGCGGAATAGCTGCGGATATCATTCGGCTCTCTCAAGAAGCCGTGACCGGTGCAGAAGCCGCCTTGGAACAGCTTGACGATGTCGATTTGGC
>CAZFQM010000355.1:0-1944 GCA_964520995.1 uncultured Oscillospiraceae bacterium | reverse complement strand
ATAGGTCATATGTCCGAGCGCGTCAAACTCCCCTACCTCCGCCAGCACAGCCAGCTCATCAAAGTATCGTTCCAGGTACTGCGGTGCATTTTCGTCGGTATATTTCAAAAAATAGAAATCCTCCTCCCCCGCCAGATTATGCAGGGAGCCGATAATATAATCAAAGGGCGCTGATTGCAAAAAGCGCCTTGCCTCGTCGGAATTCTGTGTTTCCTGTCCCGATTCCACCCCCGCAAGCAGCATACAATGATATTGATTCGAATTCCGCAGGGTCTGTATTTCCTCCATTGAACGGAGAATATTATCCTCTACATCGGATAAGTTTTCACTGTTCATTTCACAATGGTCGGTCAAGCAAAGCACGGCAAGCCCCAGCTTATCGGCTCTTTCGGCAATGTCCGCTACTTTTTCCTTGCCATCAAAGGAGTGTACGGAATGAACATGAATATCCGACAATCCTTTGCATCTCGGTTCCATTATAAAGCACCTCTTTCTCATTTTCGCCGTTTTATCGGCTTATTCTCACGATTCTATTTTATCATAACACATTTAAACGATTTTTGGTAGGATTGTTCTGTAAAAATTGTTATAACTGGGTGTTTATTATTTGTCGATTCTGTGATATAATATTTGTAACGATTGCCAACTACGGCAAACAATCCCAAGCACCCGAAGCTTCCCTTAGGAAAAGCAGAATCGGATGCTCGGCGATCAATCAAATTTCGGAGGTATTGCAATGCGAGCTGTATTAACTGTAATCGGTAATGACACCGTTGGAATCTTATCAAAGGTAAGCGCTGTATGTGCAAAGGACAATGCAAATATTATTGAGGTAACACAATCCGTTTTACAGGATTTGTTTGCCATGATTATGCTGATTGATATTCAAAATTTGAGTGTTCCGTTCGCGGAATTATCCGACGAGATGACCGCGCTCGGTGAAAAGCTGAATTTATCCATCCATGTTATGCATGAGGATATTTTCAACTCCATGCACCGTATATAATATAAAATAAAGTCGATGAAGGAGCACTCTGTTTATGCTTAACGTACATGACATCCTGGAAACCATAACCATGATCCAGGACGAAAACTTAGATATCCGCACCATTACCATGGGTATTTCTCTGCTCGATTGCATTGATGCAGATATTGATGTAGCCTGTCAAAAGGTCTATGATAAAATTTTGCGCTGTGCAAAGGATTTGGTGAAAACCGGAGAAGATATTGAAAAGGAATACGGTATTCCGATTATCAACAAGCGCATCTCGGTAACCCCGATCGCCATTATTTCGGCGG
The DNA here is from genome assembly GCA_964520995.1 of uncultured Oscillospiraceae bacterium. GTDB lineage: Bacteria > Bacillota > Clostridia > Oscillospirales > Ruminococcaceae > HGM13222. The sequence continues at coordinate 645 of CAZFQM010000355.1, read as the reverse complement.
CAAGTAAGGGCGACCCCGTAAAATTCGCACTGACTCTCGAAAAAGCCGCACAGGCTTGCGGTGTCAACTTTATCGGCGGCTATTCCGCTTTGGTTCAAAAGGGCTTCAGCGCCGGAGATGTGGAGCTGATTCAATCTATCCCCGAAGCGCTTTCGGTCACCGAGCACGTCTGCTCTTCGGTCAATGTCGGCTCTACCAAAACGGGAATCAACCTGGATGCCTGCGCAATGATGGGTAAAATCGTGCGGCAGGCTGCCGAAATCACCGCCGACAGAGATTGTATCGGCTGCGCCAAGCTGGTAGTATTCTGCAATGCGCCCGAAGACAATCCGTTCATGGCAGGTGCATTCCACGGCGTCGGAGAGCCGGATTGCATCATCAATGTCGGTGTCAGCGGTCCCGGCGTGGTACGCGCCGCCTTGGCAAAGGCGCCCAACGCCAATATTACCGAGGTTGCCGATATCATCAAAAAAACTGCCTTTAAAATCACACGTATGGGACAATTGGTCGGCATGGAGGCCTCCAAACGGTTGGGCGTTCCTTTCGGCATTGTTGACCTTTCTCTCGCTCCCACGCCTGCAGTAGGCGATTCAGTTGCTCATATATTGGAGGAAATCGGTCTGGAGCGTTGCGGTACCCACGGTA
>CAZFQM010000354.1:0-1948 GCA_964520995.1 uncultured Oscillospiraceae bacterium | reverse complement strand
AGCTTCCGCTTGACCAACACGGGTACGGTGACGGCGCTCTGCTTGGATTGTATCGGAATGGGAAAATCGGGCAGACCGTTGGCCGTGCAAAACAGCAGTCGTTGTCTGCTTCCGGGGGAAGCTGTTGAGGTGGCGACGCAAGAGACCTGCGTCAGCCTGACGGTGGATTTGTTAAACTCCGGGGAGGCGGAAAAGGTGGTTTTTTCGGAAAGCCCGAGCATAGCGGCTGTCGGTTCGTAACCGTCGGGAGCTTCTCTCAAGTCGCAAATTCAGAAAGGCTGTGAAAGCAATGAAACGGAAAAAATGGATAGCATGGTTGTTGCTCCTGTCTCTGTGCTCGAGCTTCTGTGTGGAGGCAACCGGGACAGAGGGAATATCGCAAGCTGCTGCGCAATCGACAGCCTCTTTCGACGGCGATGCGGGAAGCTATCGGGAATATTTGACACAGCATACCGAAGCAGAGCGGGTGACTCGGGAAATTTTACTTACTCCCGACGCGGTACTGCCATCCGCAGAGGGTGCGGCGGCAATTGATGTAACCGAGGCAGAGGGGAAAACCGTTGCGGTTTCTCCGAGCGGCTCGACAGCCTCTTGGTCCTTTACGGTGGAGCAGGAAGGCTATTACAACATCGCCGTTGATTTCACCACGCAGGAGGGCAGCAGCGAATCAATCGAGCGCAACATCTATATTGATGGGAAGGTTCCCTTTAACGAGGCACGCGGCATCCTGTTCAAAAGAGAATTTACCTATGCAAAGGAAAATACATATAACATACTGGGCAATGAAATCCTCTCGGAGCGAGAGGAGGTGCGGGGGTGGCACTCGAGAATCGTGACCTCTCCTGCGGGATACATTGCCGAGCCGCTGAAATTTTATTTGACGGTCGGTCAGCATACCCTTTCTCTCGAAGCAGTGCGCGGAACCATTCTTTACGGAGACATTCGGCTGTTTCGGTTGGAGGAGGCAAAGTCGTATGAGCAGGTAAAGGCGGAATACCAAGCGGCAGGCTATGAGACACAATCGTTGCCCACGGTGAAGCTTGATGCGGAAAAACCGCTGTCGGTATCGGATTTCAGCGTTTATCCGACAACCGATCGCTCCTCGGCATACACCGACCCGCCGAGCGCCGACAAAATCAAAATCAATGTCATCGGCGGTTCCGGCTGGAAAACCACGGGACAATTTATCCGCTATGAGATGAATATCAAAAAAAGCGGCTTGTATACGATTGCAATGCGGTATAAGCAGGACACCTCGCAGGGGTTAAGCGTTTACAGACAGCTGACTATTGATGACAGCCTGCCCTTTGCGGAGGCGGCGGCAATCAAGTTCAATTATGACGGCAACTGGCAATTGGAAAATCTGGGAAACGGGACAGAGGATTATCTTTTCTACCTGGAAGAGGGCAGACATATACTGACCTTGGAGGTTACGAGCGGCGAATATGCGACCGTGCTTTCCGAATTGAATGCCTCTTTGGATGCCCTGAGCAGGATTTATCGCAGCCTGCTGATGGTGACCGGTCCCGAGCCCGATTTATATCGAGATTATCATTTCGGCGATTTATTGCCCGATACCATTGCACAGATTCGTACCGAAAAGGAACAACTTGAAAAAATCGGTGAGGAGCTTGCTGTGATGAGCGGTACCCGCGATTCGCAGGTGACGGCAATCAACAATCTGGTGCTTCAGCTTAAAAGCATGGGCGACAAGCCGTAAAAGAACATCTCCTCTAATTTGGAGTCCTTTCAATCGAATATATCCGCACTCGGCACCTGGATTATGAATGTAACCGCACAGCCGCTGATGCTGGATTACATCTTGGTGCAGCAAGCGGGAACGCCCTTGGAAAAAGGAGACACCGGATTTTTTGCCACGCTGTGGTATGAAACCCAACGATTTATCGCTTCCTTTTTCAACGATTACAATTTAGCTGCCGCGGAAAGC
>CAZFQM010000353.1:0-1954 GCA_964520995.1 uncultured Oscillospiraceae bacterium | reverse complement strand
CAGGCGGCACAAAGGGGAATCGAGGTTTCGCTCTATGAAATGAAGCCGCAAAAGATGTCTCCCGCACATCATTATGCGGGATTTGCGGAGTTGGTCTGCTCTAATTCCTTAAAGGCTGCCAGACCGGATTCCGCCGCAGGAATGCTGAAAGCGGAAATGAGAATGTTCGGCTCGGTGATTTTGGAGGCAGCGGAACGCTTTTCGGTTCCGGCAGGAGGTGCTTTGGCGGTAGACCGTGTTGCCTTTTCCGATTATATTACTCAAAAAATCACCGCCGATGAAAATATCGAAATCATCTCTCGGGAGGTGTCCGAGATTCCGCAGGGAAATGTCATTATTGCCACCGGTCCCTTGACCGCAGATGCTTTGGCGGAGGAAATTAAGCGGCTTTGCGGAACCGAAACGCTGAGCTTTTACGATGCCGCCGCTCCGATTGTGACGGCTGACAGCATTGATATGAGTATCGCATTTCCGGCATCCCGCTATGGAAGAGGCGATGCCGATTATATCAATTGCCCGATGAATAAAGAGGAATACGAGCAGTTTTATCAAGCTCTGATTGCAGCGGAAATTGCGCCCTTAAAGTCCTTTGATAAGGAATATTTTCGGGTGTATGAGGGCTGTATGCCGGTGGAGGTCATGGCAAAGCGCGGAGAGGATACCCTGCGCTTCGGACCACTGAAGCCGGTGGGATTAACCGACCCGAGAACCGGACATCGTCCATGGGCGGTCGTACAGCTCAGAAAGGAAAATCGCTCCTCTGAAATGTATAATTTGGTCGGCTTTCAGACGAACTTGAAATTTCCGGAGCAGAAGCGGGTATTTTCGCTGATACCGGGGCTGAAAAATGCCGAGTTTGTGCGGTACGGCGTGATGCACCGAAATACCTTTTTGGATAGTCCGCGGCTGCTACCCGAATATTTTACGATGAGGCGCTGTCCCCATCTCTTTTTTGCGGGAGTCGAGGGATATATCGAATCTGCCGCTTCGGGCATTTTGGCAGGCTTTCATATGGCAAATCGGTTGGAGGACAAGCCACCCTTGATATTGCCCGCAACCTCTATGATGGGTGCGCTTTCCGCTTATATCAGCGATGAAACGGTTTCCTGCTTTCAGCCGATGGGAAGCAATATGGGGATTTTGCCCGCGCTTGAAGAACGGATACGCGATAAAAAGGCGCGTTATCAAGCCTTATCGGAACGCGGCTTAAAGGATTTAAGGACAGCATTGGAGCAGGCAAAAGCAGAATGTTGATTTTATTTTGATGGAAAAAGCAGAGAAAGGAATGCAGGGAAAATGAAAATTATTGTAGACGGCTTCGGCGGAGATAACGCACCGCTTTCTGTTTTGCAGGGATGCGCGGCAGCGGTTGAGGAATTTGAAAATGTCGAAATTATTGTGACCGGTGAGGAAGCAACGCTTCGCAAGGTGGCAGAGGAAAATCAAATTTCGTTACATAAAATCGAAATTGCGGATGCAAACGGTGTTATCGAAATCGAGGATGAGCCGACCGATATTTTAAAGGCGAAGAAGGATTGCTCCATGGCGGTGGCGTTTCAGCTACTTGCGCAGGGAAAGGGCGATGCCTTTGTCAGCGCCGGCAGTACGGGTGCCATTGTGGTAGGCGCTTCTTTCTTGGTAAAGCGAATTAAGGGCATTAAGCGTGCGGCACTGGCGACGATTCTGCCGAGTGACACGGGGTGCTATATGCTGATGGATTCGGGTGCCAATTTGGATTGCCGCCCCGAGATGCTAATGCAATTCGGTATTATGGGTTCGGTTTATATGGACAAGGTTATGAAGGTGGAGAATCCGCGGGTCGGCTTATTGAATGTCGGGGTGGAGGAAACCAAGGGAACCGATTTGCAGCTCGGCACCTATCGCTTATTAGAGCAATCAAAGCTGAATTTTTGCGGTAATATCGAGGCACGTGAGGTACCGTCGGGTGCTTGTG
>CAZFQM010000352.1:0-1954 GCA_964520995.1 uncultured Oscillospiraceae bacterium | reverse complement strand
TTTCAATGGGTCTCGGAGTTTTATTGCTTAGTAAGTGTCAAACTCGGGATTATAATGGAAGTATCGGTCTCTCGTCAAGATTTTCTTAGCAACTTCTTAATATTTGTTAACTTTCCGCAAATATTACGCAAAGATTTTTCCCGCGTAAAAAAAGATGCATGAGGAAATATACTTCTCATGCATCTTTTGTTTTAATATTTTCAGTTGTTATATACTTTAGTTTACTGTCATAAATATCTGACATAGATATACACTAAGCTGATTACTATTACAATGATTGCCGCAGGTGCAAGTAAAGTGCAGTACTTTTTCCATGAAATCGGGTGACCCTCTTTCGCCGCAATCGAAACACCTACCACATTCGCGGATGCGCCTATAGGTGTCGCACTGCCGCCGATATCGGTGCCGATTGCCAGTGTCCATGCCAAAGTAGGAAGCGCTATTCCCTGTGTTTCCGACAAAGTTCTGATTATCGGTATCATCGTCGCCGCAAAAGGAATATTGTCAACAAACGCACTTGCTACCGCAGATACGATCAATACAATTGCGATTGCTGCATAGGCATTGCCTCCGCTGACTTTTGCAATAAATGCCGCTATCAGATTCAGAACACCCGTATGTTCCAGACCGCCCACTACGATAAACAGTCCGACGAAGAACAAGATTGTTCTGTAATCCACACGCTTTACAATCTCAACGGCTTTTTTCCCGTTGCAGAATATCGTCAGCAACGCGGCAAAGCTACCGATAAATGCCACCGTCAAGCCTGTCTGCGCATGTGTTATCAACATAACGACCGCACATGTAAATATCAACACACCGCATATGAATTCACGCTTGCTCGTAATTGCACTTTTTGGATCAAGCTGACCTTCAAGCTCGTGATAGTTAACGGTTCTGCTCGCAATTTCTTTTCTCGTAAAAGTCACAAAATACAGTACGGAAACAATCAGGGAGATTCCGGCAACCAGGCCTGTATTTGTAATAAAGTCCGTAAAGGTGTAACCTAATGAGGTTCCTATGATTACATTCGGCGGGTCACCGCACATTGTCGCCGATCCGCCAAGATTCGCACAGAAAATCTCTGCCAAAATCATAGGTACCGGGTTAAATTTCAGCATCCTGCCCAGCTCTGCAGTAATTGCAGCCAAGAAGAGGATAACCGTAATGCTGTCGATGAACATGGAAAGGAACGCCGATAATACCATGAACGCAATAAAAATTCTCATGGCTCTGTAGTGTGCCCACCTTGCAAGCTCCATGCACAGCCATTTGAAAAATCCGCTTTCTGCCATACCCTCGACCATCACCATCATGCCGGCTATGAAGAAAATCGTTGCCCAATTTATTCCCGAGGTGCCGCTTTCGCCACCTTCCGGATTATACCAAAACTCCGCAGTGAAAATTTCCGCTAAATTCAATGTATTCCATGCCCCGTTAAAATCTCTTAAGGCAATTCCGAACACCACTACCAGCATTAAAGCACCGCTGACCATGGTGATATGATGTCTTTCAAACTTTTCTGATACAATCAGAAAAAACATGCCTATAAAAATAATGATTGCTATAGTCGATGCTAACATATAAATGAAACTCCCTACAAAAAATAAAATCGCACTAAAAACAAAGCAAAAATCTTAACAATAAATGATAATTTCTTTGCATCTTTTTAACGCTTTATTTACAACATTTTAGCACTTTATTTGCGATAAGTCAATTATTTTTGTAATTAAAGCGTTGTATACAATAAATAAAATCTGTTCAAAGTTTAATTTACATCTGCCTCTTGTTCTTCAGAAAATTTAATGCAGGTAGTGTTTCGTCACCACCTGCATAAATTTCATTGTTTTAATTCCTAGCTTCTGAGCTTTGTAGTACAGCCTATTTTTCTATTCGCATGCCAGCTTTTCCAATGCTGTGCGATAAATCTCCCTTGCTTTTTTCAAGTCTTCAA
>CAZFQM010000351.1:0-1957 GCA_964520995.1 uncultured Oscillospiraceae bacterium | reverse complement strand
GAACGAAGAAGTTTCTTATACCATTCATGTAAAGAAGGCTTATGACCCTGCAAAATCGATTATTGTTATGCATAGCCATGAGTGGGGCTATGATGCAGGTCTGAATCATACTGTAAAGGTAGAAGAAGGCAAAACCTATACCTTTAAACTGTTATGGAAATTTGTAGCCGGCGAAGATTCTTATTTTGCGATCGGTGGCTCGGCAATGGGCGGAGTAGACAAGAAGCTTGTTATCAAGAATGCCCCGCAATACGGTGTGGATTATGATCCGACTACCGGTGAAATTTCCTACACCTTTACCGCAGAGGGAACCGATTTAAGCTTGCTGTTCCAGCAAGGACGTCCGCAAGGCGTGGAAAAGGATATTTATTTTGCAAAGCCGCAGGTTTATGAGGTGGATGCAAACGGCAACAAGATTGAGGGCACCGACCTTGATTGTGATCCCGAATTCGATGATTCGTGGCCGCATTGGGGATATGGTGGTGCTTACAGAACCGTTGAGGTAAAGAATGCCGACTTCTTTAAGCGTAGTAGCTTCCCAGCAGGTCTGACCTCCTTGAATGTAGGCTATGATCTGTCTCCGAGCTTTGACTCTCGCTACTATTGGTACAGTGTTACCGTTCCGTACAATGTCAACAGCTTGGATATCCAATATACCTTGGCAGATAATGTCACTCTTAAATCTATCGAGGGCAATGAGAACTTCGAGGACGGAAAAATCAAAAATGTTGTGATTACTTTGGATTCCGATGGCACAGAGGTTCAGTATACGCTCTATGTGAAACGTGAGACCGAGCCGGATGCCGCTTTGACCGAGCTGAATATCGGCAGTACGCTCTCTCCTACGTTTGATCCTGCTGTATTTAAATATACTGCTTCGGTACCGAACAATGTGACAAATCTCACCGTTGACACCAAGCTGACAGCTAATTCTACTTTGGCTTCCATTACCGGAAACACCGATTTAAAGGTTGGTATTCCAACCGATGTTACCATTACCTTGAAAAACACCAAGGGTAAGGAAACCATCTATGTAATTACCGTTACCAGACGCGGCGCGGGCGGCGACACAAGCGAATTGCAGGATGCGTTGAACAAGGCAGCGGAGAAAATGACCGTTACCAACAGTACCGACGAGAAAACCTTTAACAGCAAGCTGCAAGAGGCAATCGGTAGCGGATATACTGTATCGGTTACCGATTTCTACAAGCTGACCGCAGTGGCAAATGTAAAAGATAACTTCGGTACAATCATCGACGGTGCCGATGGATATATCAGTGCGATTATTACGATTACCGACGGCAATAATCTTGCAGATCTTCCGGTAATGGTTAAGATTTCCGCTCCCGTTGTAGAGTATACCTTTACCGAGGAAGAGGTATCGGCAGAAGAGGACTTCGAACTGGAGGATGACGGTAAATATCTGGTGGCTTATTACGGTGATGCCAAAAAGATTATTATTCCCGATTCTGTTGAGGAGATCGGCTTTAACTGGTATCAGGCGGACGACCTGTCCACCGCTGAGGTTTTGGTTATTCCCGATACCGTAAAATATCTGCCGAGCAATCTTTGCTACGGTATGAGACATCTGGAAACGGTGGCAATGGGCAACGGCATTACCGAGCTTCCGAGCCGTGCATTTGACCGTTGTATCTTCTTAAAGAATATTAAGCTTTCCGACAACCTTAAGAAGATCGGCGACCATGCGTTTGCGGCAAACACTATGCTCGAATCCATCAGATTGCCTTATGGCTTGGAAGAGATTGAGCAGGAGGCTTTCTGGTACAGCTTTATTCGTGATATTACCGTCCCGGCAACCGTGACAAAAATCGGGAATGGGGCCTTTGGTGTTCCTTTCAATGCACCGTTGCAGATGGTTAAGGGCAGTGATAACATCTATTTCTGCTTCATGTTTGAGACTGAAGAGGATGAAGATTTGTTAAAGCTTATCGAGTTC
>CAZFQM010000350.1:0-1969 GCA_964520995.1 uncultured Oscillospiraceae bacterium | reverse complement strand
GAGGGTGGCATAGGAACTGAAAAGAATGCTTTATCCAAAATCTTCAGTTTTCTGAGTGGTGCAACAATCAATGCAGAAGCTGGTGTAAATGCAAATCTTTCAAGGAAATCTGATAGGATCGCAAAGAATATTCTTGAAAATACTCTGCTGGCAGATTTTATAGCCCTGCTGGATGCAGATAAGCGCAGAACAAAAAATAAGCGCTGTAGCGGTATTAAAATATTCCCCAAAGTAGTGGTCAAACCAGAAGTAAATTCTTTTTCATACATTATGTTGATTGCTCCTTTTCTTAGCATGATCGATGGTGAGCTGCCGTTCAAAACCAGCGATGGCGATGCAATGAAAATCGATATAACCAAAATAGAAGAAGCCATTGAAAAGGGGCGTGGCTATTATGAATTTGTGGCTACCGTGGATGACAAGGATGTCATTTTAAGATTTAATCGTACTGCTTTCAGAAACAGCTATACGATGTCTGATTTACCTAAAATGCGGCTTACATACTATGCGATTCATGTGGGACAAATTGAGAAGGCGGATTTGCAAGTACAAAAGGAGTTTGAGTTTGGAACCACAAAAGCGTCTAAACGTGTCGATTATGCTTCTGCATCCGAAGGCAGTTCTGTAGTTGCCGAAATTGATGTATACGATGTTGTGTTAGCAGGGGTTTTGGAGGGCTGATGGATAGAATAGAGATATATTGGGGAGCGGACAAAGATTTCGAAGAAGCAACTGAAAAACTTGAAGATGTGAATTTCTTAGTGGACGTTGTTAATCATATCAATAAAACTGATCTAAAGATCGAAGGTGTCGGTGGGCAAAAAGATCCTCCTATGGAAGTGGAGAATCTTCTGGTTCACACGGATGATTACGGCGGTGTGAGAGAGTGGGCACTTCTTGGCTTTTCTAACAATGTTCTGCGAAACCTGAAAGTCAATGTTAAAAATCTATGGCTTTGCAACCCTCCGATAAAAATTTACGAAGATGTTGTAAAGAACTACGATAAAGAAATTATCACAGAGCATAGGACTCTATATCCTGGAATCACCGTAGAGGACATGCGCAAGATGGCTGAAGGGTTTAACGATGCCGTAATAGGACAACCTCATGTAATGAAACAATCGCTGGCTTCAATTTATGCTTTGCGAAATAGCGAGCGTAAAAGGCCAGTTACGCTTCTGTTTTTGGGTGACTCTGGTATCGGAAAAACGGAGACAGCAAAATATATTAGTTCATGTTTAGGCACGGATATGGTTAGAATCCAGTTTTCGATGCAGCAAACTAACAACGCTTATCAGTACATCTTTGGTGCTGACCATGGCGAAGATAGCTTGGCTCGTGAATTGATTAGACGCAGTTCGAACGTTATTCTGCTGGACGAATTTGATAAAGTTTCTCCGTCGTTTTACAACGCATTTTACCAAATGTTCGATGAAGGTACTTTTGTTGATGCAAACTATTCTGTGGATGTTTCTAAGTGTATTATTATTTGCACTACGAATTATAGGACTGAAGAAGAAGCGGAAAAGTATCTGGGAACGCCAATCTATTCGAGATTTTCTAAAGTTGTTATTTTTAATCCGATTAGCGTAGATGACAAATTAAAAATTGCAAGGAAATGCTATGCAGGGTTAATGGAACAGGTCGATGCCGAGGATAAAGCACTTATTGAGAACAATTCTGTATTACCATTGTTTGAAAGAGTTATTAAAGAAGGTGCTTATCCCAATATGCGTATGTTAAGGAACGACATAGAGGATGCGATAAATTTTGAAATCTTGAAGGCAAGAGGCATCATTTTATAACAATCAGCCGAAGTAGCTAAACGCTGTCCGGCTGATTGTTATTAGTTTTCTCTACCCTCTACTAATTCCTTGTATTTCTTATGGAAGATGTTTCATACTTTATTAGCGTTAATATTCCCGAACCAAAATTCGTCAAGAATTCTTATACCGCATCCTCGCCGTAG
>CAZFQM010000349.1:0-1970 GCA_964520995.1 uncultured Oscillospiraceae bacterium | reverse complement strand
TAGCGGGTACCGCATAAATGAAGATCAGCCAGTGCCGATGAAAATGCTCCGAGACCAGATCAATGTTGACAAAAACAAAGGTTGCGATTAGCCAGACCAGTACCGAGGACATGGCGGTAATGATTCCGTGGTTGCGATTTTGCCGCTTGGTATATTGCCGTGTAACGGTTGTTTCGGAGAGGTGCTCCTCCTGTAGCAGGTAATCGACCGTGACCTCAAAAAGGTCTGCAATCGTTTTGAGGGTGGCAATATCGGGGAGAGATTCGCCCCTTTCCCATTTGGAAACTGCCTTGTCCGAATAATTGAGACGGTTTGCCAGCTCCAGCTGGGTCATATTGCATTTTTTACGTAACTCGACGATGTTTTTCGCTACGGTTATTTTCAAATCTTCCATCCGTGACTCTTTTCACCACCCATCTTTTCCGTGCTTCATTTATAGCTATGGCAATGCTGTTAAAATCAATGCTGTTGCAGAAGCGATAACGCTTCGGTAAGCTTATTATAATACATCTGCCGCAAGATTACAAGTTTTCTTCGGAAGAAATCGGTCTCGGATTTGTTTCTCTTTGGGAAAAGAAGTGACCGTATAACAAAAATAAAGGGTGCTTCACAGCAGTAAAGCACCCTCATAACATCACTGTTTTATTCCGCAAGGCAGACAATCGCCTTTTCCATGCGGTGATCCTTGATTTCGGTTACTTTAATATGGAGGGAATAGGCATCCAGCTCAATCTGACTGCCATCGTCCGGAATCGAGCCGTAGGTGCCGAATACAAATCCGCCAAAGGTGTCATAGTCATCAATCGGCAACTCAATGTTCAGCTTTTCCGCTACCTCGTCCAGCGGAATACTGCCCTTGAGCTTCCAGGTCTTGGAATCCAGCTGTTCCCATTCCGGCTCAACGACCTCCCCTTGGATGTCGTCATCCAAATCGCCCACGATCTGCTCGAGCAGGTCGTTCATGGTGACAATGCCGACCATTCCGCCGTATTCGTCCAGGACAATCGCGAAATAATTGTGTGTTTTCTTCATTTGCTTAAATAAGACGTCGGCACGAACCGAGCGGGGGATAAAATAGGCCGGCTTAACCGCCTGCTTGAGTACGTTTTCCCGAGATTTGTCGGTCAAGCGGAAGTAGTCTTTCATGTTCAGCACGCCGATAACGTCGTCAACCGATTCGTTGCAGACCGGATAGCGGGTGTGTCGGCTTTGATGGATGGTTTTTTCCCATTCTTCCATGGATTCGTCCATCCACAGTAGAGAGATGTCTGTTCGATGAGTGCCGAATTCGCTGACGGTCAGGTCGTCGAACTCAAACACATTTTGAATCATTTCCTTTTCTTCCGAGTCAATTACGCCCTTTTGGTTTCCCACATCAACCATCATACGGATTTCCTCTTCGCTGACCTGATCCTCCTCGGCATTCGGGTCGATGCCGAATAACCGAAGCACACCGTTTGTCGAAGCGGTTAACGCCCAAACGATCGGTGCGAACAGCTTGGAGATAAAGGAGATCATCGTCGACATTCCGAGTGCCAGCGCCTCCGCCTTTTTCATGGCGATTCGCTTGGGAACAAGCTCACCGAATACCAGGGTGAAGTAGGACAGAATTAAGGTGATGAGGATCAGAGATACGGTGTTTAAGGTGCTTTCGGGGATCGGCGTGCCGATGCTGACAAGCCAGGATACCAGCCGATCCGAGAAGTTGTCGGCAGCGAAAGCACTGCCCAAAAAGCCGGATAGGGTAATTGCCACCTGAATGGTTGCCAGGAAGCGGGCGGGCTGGCTGGTTAAGCGAGCCAATCTGACAGCACGCTTGTCGCCGCTTTCCGCCATTTTGGCAAGCTTTGTGTCGTTTACCGAGAGCACGGCAATCTCCGCGCAGGCAAAGACTGCATTCAGCGCAATCAATATGATTTGCAAAATAATTTGTAACACAATGGAGTCCTTCAAAAAATCTCCTCCTAAAG
>CAZFQM010000348.1:0-1990 GCA_964520995.1 uncultured Oscillospiraceae bacterium | reverse complement strand
CCAAGCTGAAGTCGGTCCCCTTGCATTAAGCTTTTCCCGAAAAATACAGAAGATTACCATTGATTTATTTTACAAAAAAGTGTAAAATAGTCATAGCTTTATTCTTTTTATTTTATTATGATTAAAGTGGGTTCTTTATGAATGATTCATTATATCAAGATTTAAAGCGGTACAGTGAACACATTTCCCGTTGCTTTGACGTTTCCTGCGGAATATACGATTTGTTTCAAAACGAGATCGGGTATCAAAGCCGACCCGCCTTTTGCACATTTTGTAAGTCTTGCGCCTATCAAAGCACCCACCTCTACGGATGCTTTGAGGCAGAACGTTGGAACGGCAAATACATCTATTATTGTCCGACGGGAATGATATTTATCGCGAATATCGTCCGTTCCTATCTCGGCACCGAAGCTGCCTTGATTACCGGTCCCGTTTTAATGGGAGAACGAGAGGATTTGGACGTTGTCCTGCCACCGAACGCCGAAGCAATCACGGCGCCGTTGCCCAACATTTCGACCGCCAAGGTCAACGACATTTGCGAGCTGATTCACGCAATCACTCTGCTGCTGTCGGAATCCGATTCGGAGGATTTTCTGCAAGCGGATAAGCTGACCATGGAATTGAACAACCGCTTGTATGAAATCGGCGGAACCGTTGATGCAAATGGGAAAACGCAATATCCGATCATTGAGGAAAAGGAATTGATCTCGGCAATCTCAACCGGTGATAAGGAAGCGGCACAGGAATTGCTCAACCGCCTGCTGGGACATATTTATTTCCATTCAGGCGGAGATTTCAGCATTATCAAAGCACGTGTGAACGAGCTGCTTGTTCTGCTGTCCCGCGCCTCCATTGACGGCGGCGCCGACGTGGAGCAGATTTTCTGGACCAACAATTCGGTTTTCGGCGAGCTGCAGGCGCTGAATAATATCAACGAGCTCAACATCTGGCTGTCGGCGATGATGCACCGCTATATCAGCTATGTGTTCGACCTTACCGACATTAAGCACGTTGACATTATCCATAAGGCTACCGACTACATCAAGCAGCACTATACCTCCAAGCTGACACTGGAAGAGGTCGCAAGCCACGTTTATCTGAGCAAATCCTATCTGAGCAAAATCTTCAAGGAGGAGCTACACTGTAATTTTGCCAACTATGTGAATCATCTGCGGGTGGAAAAAAGCAAAATTCTGCTGGCGGATCAAAGCATCAATTTGATTGATTTGGCTGCGATGGTCGGCTTTGAAGATCAAAGCTATTTTACAAAGGTATTTAAAAAGGCAGTAGGGGTTTCTCCCGGAAAATATCGGGAAAATCGCGGAAGCACTTTACATAAGAAGGAGAAATAGAAATGGAAATTTTAAACGATATCAGTACGCTTTTACAACAGGGACGTGCGCCGAAGGTAAAGGAGAAGGTGCAGGAAGCATTGGATCAGGGCGTATCGGCAAAGGCAATCCTGGAGGAGGGCTTGCTGTCCGGAATGAGCGTAATCGGTGAAAAGTTTAAAAACAACGAGGTTTATGTTCCGGAGGTGCTGATTGCCGCCCGTGCCATGAACGCAGGTGTGGCGTTGCTGAAGCCGTACCTGGTGGAAGCAGGGGTAGAAGCCAAGGGAACCGTGGTAATCGGCACGGTAAAGGGCGACCTGCATGACATCGGAAAGAACTTAGTGAAAATGATGATGGAGGGAAAAGGTCTTAACGTTGTAGATCTGGGCGTTGATGTTTCCGCCGAGCAGTTTGTCGCCGCCGCAAAAGAAAACAATGCAGATATCATTGCCTGCTCTGCATTGCTCACCACCACCATGACAGAGATGAAAAACGTAGTAGATGCCGTAAAAGCGGAAAATCTGGATGTAAAGGTTATGGTCGGCGGTGCACCGGTTACTCAGAATTTCTGCGATTCCATCGGTGCCAACAGCTATACTGCCGACGCCGCAAGCGCCGCAGACGCCGCACTTGCACTTTGTATGTAAAATCCTCAC
>CAZFQM010000347.1:0-1996 GCA_964520995.1 uncultured Oscillospiraceae bacterium | reverse complement strand
GCTCTGCCGTCTCCTCCGCCGTCAAGTGCAGCTGATACTCGTTAAGCCGCACTCCGAAAAGGCCGCTGTTGAGGTTAAAGGTTCCCTTTAACCCGTTTTTCCGTAATAGCTCCGCCAATCTCAAATCCTGCGAAATGCCGTCATCATAGCTGAAGGTCAGTGCCTTTGCCCTGCCGCCGACATATCTCATAAACGGTGTTTCCATATTGTTTTCTCCCCTTATTCCTTACAGAATCGATAACAAGGCAAATTGACCGCTGTGCTTTCGGTACAGCGGTCAATTGTTTCTGTTTTCAACCGTTCGTAGCTTTTACTGCCTTTTTATTACAGTTAATCTTTTCTCACATATCAGCTAAGCTTTAAACATTTCTCTTTTTTCTTCCGAATACCACCGCAACAAATGCCGCTGTCAACAGCAGCACCGTTGCCGCCGCAGAGGTCTCCACACCGGTTTTTACCACGTCATCCTTGGACGGGTCGGTCGGCTTGGTCGGCTCCGCGGGATCTGCCGGATCCGCAGGGTCTGCGGGATCGGTAGGCTCGGTTGGGTCAGTTGGATTGGTCGGGTTAGTCGGGTCGGTCGGAAGCTCCTCTTTCTGAAGTGTCGGGTCATCCTCTGCCGTACCGGTAAAGCAATACTCGATTTCGAACGGCTTTTCATCGGTACCGTCCCCATCCTTGGGGCAGATGCACAGGTAGAAGGTATGCACGCCGCTCTTATAATGCGCTTTCAAATCCAATTTCTGCGCCTCATGATCCGCTTCATCACCCAAAACACCGTTGTTCAAGCCGTTAACGGACTCATCATTCAAATAGAAAGTCAACAGATCAACCTTAGAGAAGTTGCTCTTAAAATACAAATAAGGGGTCTTTTCCACATCTGCGGTAATTCTGACACCGAAGAACTGATAGAATGCTGCACCCGGTACACTGTAATCAAAGGTAAAATGCAGTGATTTTCCGCCGTATTTGTTGGCATCGCCCACCGTAAATTCCAGCGGAGATATTTCCTTGCCGTCCATGATATCCTTAATTATCGCCATGTGGGTTGCACCACTGTGATCTCCTATCCAGATCCAAGCATCTGCCTGCTCACTCAAATCCATCGACCATTTTCCGATTTCGAAATGTGCCGTCAAGACAACATCCTCGGTTACGTTAAAGGTATAATTTGCTTCATCGCTGACCTTGGTATCTCCCTTATACCAGCCGGTAAAGACAGCGCCGTTGTCCGGTTGCGCCGTCACGGTAATCGGGCTGTCCTTGACAACGCCCGTTGTGCCGCCGCTGACCGTTCCGCCCTGTTGCGCACCGAGAGAAACCGAGTAGGTTTCCGGATTCTTCTCCTTGTAATAAGCGGCAACTGCAGCATCCGATTGCAGAGCGCCGTCACTACCGAAGAAGGAGTATTTCATATCCAGCACCGAACCGTTTACAAAGCAAAAGCCGATATAAACCGTAAAGGTTTGCTCGCCCGACAAGCCAAAGGTCTCCTTTACGTTCATCCGACGATAATTACCGTTAATTGATTGTGCCTCGCTCATATTAAGTACCGCACCTGCTATGTTAATCTTCTCCCAAATTTTGCGATCATCTTTCAGCGACAAGCCGATCTGAAAACTGGTATCAGTTGCAAGCGGAACATATTGGGTATAAAAATAAGGATACTGATCCAAATCAATGGTAACATTTCGATGCGTTAAATAATAATCGTTTGCGATTGTCGGGTCGGCATAAAGCTTTGCACCGAAGTTGTCGGCGGTTATCTCCTGCACCTTGATTGTTGATTCCGGCTTGGAAAGGTTCTTGTTCATGCTGCCGTCCAGCTTTACTGCTTTCCATTTGCTCAAGTCCGAAAAATCGGTAATCCAGCCAATCTTTGCATTGCCGGTTGCTTCGCCGTCTGCCGATGCGGTCATCAGCATTCCGCTCATTGTCGAGCCGACCAACAGAATAACAGCTACCAACCATGAAATCGTGCGTTTCATCATAACAT
>CAZFQM010000346.1:0-2009 GCA_964520995.1 uncultured Oscillospiraceae bacterium | reverse complement strand
AAAGTTATGATGCATGGAAGATGCCGGGCATTGATGCCTATGTGAACACACAATGGATTTATGCGTTGTTTTCTTTTGTTTCAATGAGCGAACTGCTTCATCTTCGTCCCTTGCTTTCGGAGATAGATGCAAAAGAACTTTTGGCGGAAGCTGTTAAAGAATATAAGCAGATTTTGTGGGATGAAAAAGAGGGGTATTTTAGGGCATATGTTCCGAACGAAAAAAGTAATTATTTGCCTTTCGGTGATGCTGTTTTTGCCGACCAATTATTCGGATGGTGGGCGGTAAGCATTGATAAAAACGCCAAAAATGTAATGGAACAGGACTTTAATGTCAGGGCGTTGAAGAAGATATATACCCACAATCGATTGACCGACCAAAAGAAAAATGTTTCCTGCTGGTTAAACGGAATGATGCCAAATAAGGAGGATACCTATCGGATTCATAAGGCGGACGGTGCATATGAGGAATGTGGCTATCACGCACTTTGCTGTTGGGTTAGTACCGAAATGGAGCTTGCCTCTTTATGCTACCGTGTCGGATTGGATGAAATCGGTGCGGACATCTTTCAAAATGTTTCCGACTATATGGGTAACAACATCCTTGCTGTAGGGGAATACAACCGTGCCTTGGGAAAGAATTTTGTACCCGATATACTGGAATTTGAACCGGGAAAGGATACACCGCGATTTCCTCCCTATCCGAGATATAAATCCTCCTGGGAGCATCTCATCAGCCTGTTGGGCGTGGAAATGGATTTTGAAAGCATCAGCTTTTGTCCGACAAAAAATGCCGACATTACATTGGAAAATGTAATCATCGGCAATGAAAGATTTTGTATCGCAATCTCCGAAAATTGGTCTGAATGCTATGTTGACGAAAAAAAATCGGATGGAAGCGTTCCGAGAAACGGAAAGCCTCATACCATACAATTTCGATAATTCAAGAAGAGTATTTGCTTTTGGTGGTACTCGGCAATTCGCCTACATATGCTTTATAGGTCTTTGTAAAATAAGAATAATTACTGTAACCGCACAGCTCGCAGACCTCGGTTACCGAAAGGTTCTTAGTCATCAAAAGCTTTTGTGCATTCAAGCATCGGTAATTGTTTAAGGTTTTGGTCATGGTAGTATGGGTGTATTTCTTAAACAATCTGCTCAGATAGCTTGGGCTGTATCCGTATTTTTTACAAATCATATCAATATCAATGTTTTCCGAGGAATGCTCCTTTAAGAACAAGGAAACTTCTTTAATGATTTCGATATTTTTATTGTTTTCGAGGCGTTGACTTTCATTTTCGTCGGAGCAACGATTGATAAGGTCGATCATAAAGCAGATGCTGAGACTTTCGAGCATGGTGTGATGAAACAACTGTTCCTTGCTGTGAAAGACAGATTTCAGTTTAACGAATTCTTTAACGATTTCGGTGTCATTGATAAAGGAGCAGATTGCATAAGAATTGATGTTGATGCTTTTTTTGGTGAAAAACGGAACATTGATTAAACAACAATCGTATTGACTGATATCGGCAAGATTGTAAATCGCATGGATTGCCATGCTCGGAATAAAGCAAAGTTCTCCTTGTGAAAGGGGGTATTCTCGATTGAAAATCACTACATTTATTTTTCCGTAAATAACATGGAGAATTTCAATTTCGTCGTGAAAATGTGCCGGAAAGGTTGCGGTTTCGTATAAATCGTTAATCTGAAACAGAATCGGAGCATTTTCGTTCGGATATTTCTTTTGCTCCATTAAGGGAGCTTGTTGCTTGTTCATAATCGGGTCACTCCTTTAAATCATTATAGCATTACATGTTAAAAAGTCAAGCTTGGAAAGGGTAACGTACTATGAAAAAATGGGAAAGAATTGAGGGCAAAATCCTCACAAATATGGGAAAGGACGGCTCGCGGGTCACAGAGAGTCGCGAGCACATTGAGATTGCACGAAAGGCTTGCGCCGAGGGTATGATTCTGCTGAAAAACGAAAAAAGGGCATTGCCGCTGAAAAAA
>CAZFQM010000345.1:0-2014 GCA_964520995.1 uncultured Oscillospiraceae bacterium | reverse complement strand
ATACGAGTTGTTTCCCGATTGCCTTTATAAGCAGTGCCGCAACAACAGATGAATCTACGCCTCCCGATAAAGCCAGCAGAACCTTTTTGCTGCCTACCTGCTTACGAATTGCCGCTACCTGCTCTTCAATAAAAGCATTGGCAAGCTCAGGATTGTTAATTCTTTTCATTGTTTCCGGACGAACATTACTCATAATACTTACTCCTTCGTTTTAAAATATATTTTTAGGCATAGGCGATACAAGACAGAAACATAATGCATTATCTATGCTGCATAAAATATCCGTTTACTCCCATTCGATGGTGGATGGGGGCTTCGTTGTGATATCGTAAACAACGCGGTTGATATTTTTCACTTCATTTACGATGCGGGAGCTGGTTCTTTCCAGCACGTCATAAGGGATTCTGGCGAAATCGGCGGTCATAAAATCGGTGGTTGTAACGCCGCGCAATGCCAGCGTATAGTCATAGGTGCGGAAATCTCCCATGACGCCGACCGATCTCATAGAGGTCAAAACCGCAAAATATTGGTGGATTTGGCGTTCCAGACCCGCTTTTGCGATTTCTTCGCGGAAGATGAAGTCGGCATCTCGCAGGATGTCCAGCTTTTCCTTGGTAATCTCTCCGATGACCCGAACGGCAAGTCCGGGGCCGGGGAACGGTTGGCGCCACACCAGATAATCCGGCAAGCCGAGCTCGGTACCGAGCGCTCGCACCTCATCCTTAAACAGCATTCTCAGCGGCTCGAGGATTTCCTTGAAATCCACATAATCGGGCAGACCGCCGACATTGTGGTGGCTTTTGATTACTGCCGCCTCGCCTGCACCGGATTCTATGACGTCGGGATAAATCGTTCCCTGTGCAAGAAAATCGACCGCACCGATTTTCTTTGCCTCTGCTTCAAAAACACGGATAAATTCTTCTCCGATGATTTTACGCTTTGTTTCCGGCTCGCTGATGCCGGCAAGCTTCTCCAAAAAGCGTTGTTCCGCATTCACACGGACAAAATTGATATCCCAATCCTTAAATGCGGCAACGACCTCGTCGCCTTCGTTTTTTCGCATTAAGCCATGATCTACAAAAATGCAGGTAAGCTGACTTCCTACCGCTTTCGAGAGCAACGCTGCCGCAACCGAGGAGTCTACACCGCCCGACAAGCCGAGAAGAATTCTTTTGTCACCGACGGTCTCTCTGATTTGTGCGATTGCGGTTTGTGCGTACTGCTTCATGGTCCAATCTCCGATACAGCCGCAGACACGATAGAGAAAATTATGCAGCATGGCAATGCCGTTTTCGCTGTGAAGCACCTCGGGATGAAACTGCACGCCATAAATCTTCTTCTCTGCATTTTGCATCGCGGCGGTCGGGCAGTGCGCCGTGTGTGCCGAGACGGTAAAGCCCTCGGGCAGCTCGGCAATATAGTCGGTATGGCTCATCCAGGAAATGCCCTTTTCGGGCAGCTCGTGAAAGAGCGGACAATCGCTACGATAAAAGGTTTCGGTTTTACCGTATTCGCCGGTCGGCGCCGTTTTCACCCTGCCGCCCAGCAAGTGTGCAATCAATTGTGTTCCATAGCAAATGCCCAAAATCGGAATGCCCAGCTCAAATATCTCCTTGGAAACAGCGGGGGAATCCGCCTCGTATACGCTATTCGGACCGCCGGTAAAGATAAGACCGACGGGGCTCTTTTTTTGGATTTCCGCCAACGGAGTTTTATAAGGCAAAACCTCGCAATAAACGTTACAATCTCTGATACGCCGCGCGATCAGTTGGTTATATTGTCCGCCGAAGTCAAGCACAATGACAAGTTGATGCGTCACAAATTTTTCTCCTTTTTTTCGTTCACTTTGATATCACAAACAACAATATTATTTTGCCACAAAAAGAGACAAAATGCAAGTATTTCCTTTCAAAAGAATGCCATTTGATTTTATCACATTGTCTTTGCGCCGAAAATCCACTTTAGTAAATTCTCAAAGTAAATGCAACAGTAGAATTTACGATTGCATTTAGTA
>CAZFQM010000344.1:0-2028 GCA_964520995.1 uncultured Oscillospiraceae bacterium | reverse complement strand
AGAGGCGGCGAATGGTATGGAGGCAGTTGAAAAATGCAAAAATCAACCCTTCGATATTATTATCATGGATATCATGATGCCGGAGCTGGATGGCTTTTCGGCTTGCCGTGAGATTCGAAAAAACTCGGATACGCCGATGATTATGTTGTCCGCTCGGGGAGAGGAATATGATCGCATTCATGGCTTTGAGCTGGGCATTGATGATTACGTTGTGAAGCCGTTTTCACCCAGAGAGCTGATGATGCGGGTCGATGCCATTCTGAAAAGAAGCCAAGGAAACCGAAAGCAGGAAAATGAAATTTTTGTGCAGGGCGGTCTGACCATTGATTTCACGGCGCGCACGGTATCGGTAGACGGACAGCGACTCAATCTGTCTCCGAAAGAATATGATCTGCTTTTTTATCTGGTAAAAAATCGTGGCATTGCCTTGACACGGGAGCGATTGATTACCGAGGTGTGGGGATATGATTTTTACGGCGATGACCGTACCCTGGATACACATATCAAACTGTTGCGCAAAAGCCTTGCGGATTACAGCAGATATATCGTTACGCTGAGAGGAGTGGGATACCGCTTTGAAACGGATCAAGCTTAGCCTAAAGTGGAAGGTGTTTCTTTGCTTTGCTGTTTTTACGGCGGCAATTATCTGCCTGCTGTGGTTGTTTCAAACGGTGTTTTTGGAAGACTTTTACAAAATGATCAAAACGCGCAGTATTCATTCCAGCGCCACGACTCTGATTAAGAATATCGAGCAGGAGAATCTGGAAACGGTTGTCTCTAATATTGCCGAAAGCAATGATATTTGTATTCGGGTTGTAGATCAAAACGGAAGTGATATCAACAGCGCCGAAATGGAACGGGATTGTACGATTCACAAGCTGAATGCGCGCCAGATGTCAATCTATTATTTGAATGCGCTGGAGAATAACGGCGAGTATTTGGAACGTCGGGTCAAGCTCACCCCGGACAGTGGATTCTTTAATGAATTCGGCTGGAACAGCGTCAGCCCGAATAATGCACAATCGCGCAAGGAAAGGGAAAGCATTATCTATGTTAAGCTGGCACAGCGAAACAATCGGGAGGTTATGATTCTCCTCAACGCGGTTATTTCACCGGTGGATGCGACCGTTCGTACCCTGCGAATCCAGCTTATTTGGATATCGGCTGTCTTGATTTTGCTGGCGTTGATATTGTCATTGATTATTGCAAAAGTCATTTCAAGACCGATTGAACAGATTAACGCTTCTGCAAAGCTGCTGGCAACAGGTAAATACGATATCACTTTCCCGAATAACGGATATCGGGAGGTGGCTGAGCTGGGAGACACCTTGAATTATGCGGCAAGTGAGCTTTCCAAAACCGATGCCCTGCGGCGGGAGCTGATTGCAAACGTTTCCCATGACCTGCGCACCCCGCTGACGATGATTACCGGATATGGAGAGGTAATGCGGGATCTGCCGGGAGAGAACACCCCCGAAAACGTTCAGATTATCATTGATGAAGCAGAGCGGCTAACCGATTTGGTAAATGATATGCTGGATATCTCCAAGCTGCAATCCGGCACGCAGAAATTAAATCCGGAGCACTTTTCTCTGACCGAAACGATTCAAAATACCATGCTGCGCTATCATAAGCTGACCGAGCATGATGGCTATCAGATTTCGTTTTTATATGATGAAAACGTTTTCGTGACAGCAGATAGCCTGCGTATCTCGCAGGTGGTGTATAATCTGATTAACAATGCGATTGCCTATACGGGTGAGGATAAAAAAATCGAGGTTTCTCAAACGGTATATGCCGACAGAGTGCGTATTGCGGTGACAGATACCGGGGAGGGCATCGAGCCGGAAATGTTGCCGCTGATATGGGATCGTTATTATAAGGTGGATAAAACGCATAAGCGCGCAGTAGTGGGAACAGGGCTGGGACTTTCCATTGTAAAGGCTACCGTTGAACTGCACGGAGGAACCTGCGGTGTCATCAGCCAAAAGGGAAGCGGAAGCACCTTTTGGTTTGAATTAAAGCGGG
>CAZFQM010000343.1:0-2035 GCA_964520995.1 uncultured Oscillospiraceae bacterium | reverse complement strand
AAGCAATCGCAATTGCGCTCGGCATTACAGCCGACATAATTGTGTCACTGTTTGATTATCATACTCTTGCAAAGCTTTGGAAGCTCTATACCCCTGCGGCTTTGCTCCTTGTATTACTCACCTTTACGCCGCTCGGCATCACCCGAGCAGGCTCGGATGACAAGGCGTGGCTGAGTCTGTTCGGCATTACGACTCTACAGCCCTCCGAGCTTTTGAAAATCGCTTTTGTCTTTACCTTTGCGCTTCATCTCCAAGCGGTGCGAGAGGATATCAATCATCCGCGCAATATTTTATTGCTCTGTCTGCACGGTGCCGCCCCTACCCTACTCATTATGGCACAGGGTGATTTCGGCTCTGCGTTGGTATTCTTGTTTATCTTTATTGCAATGATATTTACCGCCGGTCTTTCATGGAAATACATTCTCGGCGGCATTGCCGCGGCGGCGATAGCGGCACCGATTGTCTGGAACTTTGTCCTGCCGGACTATCTGCAAAACCGCATTTTGATTGCCTTTCATCCCGAATTGGATCCCATGGGAACCGGATATCATCAAATCCGCGGACGAATCGCACTGGGGTCGGGACAAATTTTCGGCAGAGGCTTATTCAGCGATAATCTATTTGTTCCGCCGGAGGTCTATAACGACTTTATTTTCTCCTACATCGGGCAAACGCTCGGCTTCGTCGGCTGTGTCGGCGTTACCCTGCTGCTGTCACTGCTTTGCATCAAAATGCTGCTGGTGGCGAGAATGTCCCGCGACCCGCTGGGATGCTATTTATGCGTCGGCGTGTTTGCGATTTTCATCTTCCAAACGGTGGTAAACATCGGAATGGTGCTTTGTCTTTTGCCGGTCATCGGCATCACACTGCCGCTGATCAGCTCGGGTGGCACCTCGGTTGTCACCTCCTATCTGGCAATCGGCATTGTTCTCAGTGTTTATCGCAAAAATAAGAAAAAAGCGATGTTTGAAGCACGGAGCTACTAATCTCCTGCACACAACCGCTTACCTATATCATTCAGAAAGGCTGGTTTTCCTCTATGCGGGTTATTACCGGTACTGCCAAGGGCAGAAAATTGATTACAGCGGACGGCTTAGATGTTCGTCCTACCTCGGATCGCGTCAAGGAAGCGATGTTCAGCATCGTTCAATTTGATGTTCCGGGAGCAACGGTGCTTGACTTGTTTGCAGGCTCCGGACAATTGGGCATTGAAGCATTGAGCAGAGGTGCCGCACTTTGCATTTTCATTGACAACAGCAGACACTCACAGGAAATTGTAAAGGAGAACCTGAAAAGCACCGGCTTGTTCTCAAAGGCAAGGGTGGTTTCTGCCGAATACAGTAGCTTTCTAACCGCCACCAAGGATCTCTTCGATATTGCACTGTTGGATCCGCCCTATCACAAGGACATTCTTCCACAGGCGTTGGAACTGCTTGCACCGAAGATGAGCGAACACGGCATTATCCTCTGTGAGCACGCCATAAACGAGTTGCTTCCTACGCAGGTTGCCGATTTTTCGATAAGCAAGCAGTATAAATTCGGAAAAATCATGCTCACAGCTTACCGACGTACCGATACCGAATGACATAAAAGCGCAGAAAGGAACTGTTTCAATGAGAATTGCTGTATGTCCGGGTAGCTTTGACCCGATTACCAAAGGGCATTTGGATATTATCACCCGCGCCGCCAAGCTGTTTGATACCGTCATTGTGCTGGTATCGGTAAATTATGATAAAAAAACCAGCTTTACCGCCGAGGAGCGTTGCGAGCTGATTCGCAGTTGTATTGCGGGCTTGCCGAATGTTCAAGTGGATCGCTTTGACGGTTTACTTGCCGATTATGTGCGGGAGAAGCAGGCTTGTGCCATTGTCAAGGGGCTTCGTGCCATGTCCGACTTTGAATATGAATTCCAGATGGCACTTGCCAACAAAAAGCTTTACGCCGATGCCGAAACGATATTTTTGACAACCGATGCCGAAAATATGTACCTCAGCTCCAGCTTAGTCAGACAAATTGCCAGCTTCGGCGGTGACAT
>CAZFQM010000342.1:0-2038 GCA_964520995.1 uncultured Oscillospiraceae bacterium | reverse complement strand
CTTTTGGCATTGTGATTGGCTCATTCTCAGCAGTCAGTGGAGGCGCAACGCCAAATCAGTGACAAGACCAATGAGCTGCTTCGCAAAAATGCCGAGACACTGAAAATGGCTACCGTGGAAACCGCAAGAGAGTCGGAACGCGGTGTTGTCGATATCGAGACCCTGCGTGCGACGAATGAATCCTTGATTACCACCCTGGATGAGGTGATGAATATCCAGCAGGAGGGCCGTCAGCGCAGAATGGAGGCGGAAGCCGAGCTGGAAAAAATCGAGGAAGAGCTCAAGCAAAAACTGCTGGAAATCAGAAAATAGCTTTCTACCACGGGATCAATATGCAAATCCCGTGGTGTTTTCTGTTTTGTCGAAGATAAAATTTGATTTGCGGCTTGTTTTTTCCTGCAAATCATCCTATAATAATACCATATCGGTTATGATGGACAGATCCGAAAAGGGCTATCCTGCGGAAAGGAATGACGATTGATATGACAGACGGATGGGTCAAGGTTGCTGCCGTTACACCACATATAAAGGTGGCAGATTGTGAACATAATGTCGAAGAGCTGTTACGGCTTGCAAAGTGCGTTGCGGCGGAAGGCGCAGAGGTGGCGGTCTTTCCCGAGCTGTGCATAACCGCCTATACCTGCCTTGATTTGTTTTTTCAGCAAACGTTACTGCAGGCGGCAAAAAAAGCACTGCTTCGATATATCAAAGAAAGCGAGACGTTGAATCTGGTCAGTGTGGTCGGTTTGCCGTTGGAATATGAGGGGAAGCTTTATAATTGTGCGGCAGTTGTTAGTCGCGGCAGGCTACTGGGCGTTGTTCCCAAGACCAACCTGCCAAATTACGGCGAGTTCCAGGAATTGCGGTATTTTCATCCTGCACCGCTTGAAAACGGAAGCATTCGCATTGGGGAATATCAGTGTCCGTTCGGAACAAAATTGCTGTTTTGCTCCTCTCAATCGTCGAGCTTTCGCTTAGCGGTGGAAATTTGTGAGGATTTATGGGTGCCGATTGCACCCTCCTGTGCCCATGCGGCGTCAGGTGCAACGCTCATTGCCAACCTGACCGCCAGCGATGAAACGGTCGGGAAAAACACCTATCGCAACGGCTTGCTCAGCTCGCATTCTGGCAGATTGGTCTGCGGCTATATTTTGGCGGATGCCGGCGACGGAGAATCCAGCACCGACTTGGTCTTTTCCGGTAATAACGTGATTGCGGAAAACGGCGCTATGATTGCCGAGCGAAAGCCTTTTGAGACAGGCAGCGATTATATCATCACTGAAATTGATACCGACAAGCTGGCAGGGGAGCGGGCACGCTTAACAACCTATCCGTCCGCAGAGCTCCCCGGTTATCAAAAGGTGTACTTCGATTTGGAGGAAGCCGAAGCGGTTCTTACAAGATATATCGATCCCAATCCCTTTGTTCCGGCTGACCCGTTACAGAGGCGGCAACGCTGTGAGACCATTCTTTCCATTCAGGCACACGGTTTAAAGCGCAGAATGGAGGCAGCGCACGCTTCCACGGCGGTTATCGGCATTTCGGGCGGCTTGGATTCCTGCCTTGCGCTGTTGGTGACGGTCAAGGCGTATGAGCTTTTGGGGAAACCGATGCATGATATATTGGCAATTACCATGCCCTGCTTCGGTACAACGGCACGTACAAAGGGAAATGCCGAGCAGCTATGTGAAAGACTCGGTGTCTCCTTGGAATGCATTGACATCAAAGAGGCGGTGCATCAACATTTTAAGGATATCGGACATGATGCCTCGGTTACCGATGTGGTTTATGAAAATTCCCAGGCGCGGGAGCGAACCCAAATCCTTATGGATGTGGCGAATGCACATAACGGATTGGTGGTCGGAACAGGCGACCTGTCCGAGCTGGCGTTGGGATGGGCAACCTATAACGGAGACCATATGTCCATGTACGGCGTAAATGCATCGGTGCCCAAGACACTGGTGCGGCACATTGTGCGGTATTGTGCGGAAAAATATCAAGCGGAGGGTCAAAAGGAGCTGGCGGAGGTTTTACTGGA
>CAZFQM010000341.1:0-2042 GCA_964520995.1 uncultured Oscillospiraceae bacterium | reverse complement strand
TGAATATGTTATAAATGTATCATATCGAATATACTTTTACAAGTAGGGAGGTGCTTTTCTTGACAAAATTTACTCCGCGAAAGCCGGAAAAGGAAGTTATTTCTCTGCGCCTTGCCATTGCTACACTTGAAGACATTGACCGCAAGGCCGCTGAAATCGGAATAAGTAGGAATGAACTGATAAATCAAATGATAACGTATGCCCTCGTGAACATGGATAACGGAGAGGGCTGACCGTCCTGCATAAGCGGGGCGGTCTATTTTTATCTACAGACGGATTGATTAACGGTGCTTCACACAATGGTAATTGTGGAGCGGTATAAGGAGGAAACGAGGGCGGATGGGCTAAGAGTGATCCATAATCTTGAACAGCCTTTGTGTCCAAACTGCGGCGGCGCTTTGAGCGGCTATGACCACCGTCGCCGTGTAGTGCTGGATGATACGGGACAACCTATCGTTTATTTGCTGTGCCGCCTTAGGTGCGGGAAGTGCCGTCGTTTGCACCTTGAGGTACCGGCAGTTATACGGTCACACAAGCATTATTCGGCGCAACTTATAGAGCGGACAATCAACGGAACTGTCAATTCATGCCCAGCAGATGACTCTACAATCAGACGTTGGAAAAATGAAGCAAAGTAGAGTTGTGCAAAATACGATAATTACCCACCTGTTTCGCCTGTACTCTCCCTCGCTGTGTCAGTATGATGTGACCATACCGATGCAGAGGAAGGAACGGCCATGACAAAAAAGAGATTTACAAACATATTCCTTGCGCTATTCGTTGCTGCTGTGATTTTCGGCGTATCTTTCATAGGCGCGCGGATAGGGGCTACAAGCCGAACGGAGACAGAAAGAGAGGCGGAAATACCTGAAGCAGGGTCAAGTATTGTGTTGGCAGGTTATGATAAGATCAGACTGCGAGCGGGGCAAAAGGAGCAATCCGTATTCTTTTACAATTCTGAAGGAAATGAATGCTTCCTTGCGTTTTCCATATTTCTTGAAGGAGAGGAACTCTGTAGCTCTGGTTTTTTGGCTCCAAATACAAAAGTTGAAAGTGTGCGTTTATCAAAGCCTCTCCCTGCAGGGGAATATGGCGATGCTGTATTGCGGTATTCCTGTTATGATTTATACACGCAAAGAGAATTAAACGGCGCGGAGATCGCCGTAAAATTGGAGGTAAGATGATGAAAACAAGATTTGCAGCCGCCTTGTGTCTGCTGCTTTCACTGTCTGTACTATGCGGCGTTTCGGCGTATGCGGCCGGCAGTGAGATGGAAACTGTTATAACCTATACAAAGCAGGGGGACATATATCAGAGCGACGTTTTTTCTGAGGATGACGGACCCAGCCGCCCAGTGTATGAGATCGCAATACCTACAGAACAGGATCTTACGCGGGATGGTAGCGCAATGCCAATTCATTTGACAGAAAACAACATACCAGCCGGTTATGTGCTGAACGTCTATATTGATTCGGCAAAGACTTTTGATAAGAACGGCTTTTTGCGCCTTACAGGAATAAAGGGTAATACAGATGCGTTGGCGTACATCTTCCGCTATCTGCCTGATGGTTCGGCGGAAACATTCTTTGGAGAAGATTTTCCAAAGGTCGCCGCATTTGACCGTGACAGCAATTTCCCAATTGAATACGGTACGCTCAATTTCCAAATTATGAATGAGAATGACATAGAGCCTGATACATACACCGGCCGCGTGTATTTCAGACTTGAAGTTGTGGCAAAGTAAAACAATAGATAATTCTGCATCGGTATAGAAAGAGGCTCTCATGTGAGAGCCTCTTTTGTTCTTTATTTGTTCTTTGTTTTGGGGAGAGAGTATCAGAGATAGGGAAAAGCTACGAAAGGCAAGCCCGAAAAAATGCGATGAAATCAGGACTTTTGAAAAGGTATGAAAAGCTGTAAAAAGTAACCGTTCACGTTGGTAAGGATGAGGTCGGCGGTTCGAATCCGCCCAGCAGCTCCAAAAAACAAGCCACCTATCGGGTGGCTTATTTTTTTACAAACTGTTCACACGCTTGCCGTTG
>CAZFQM010000340.1:0-2045 GCA_964520995.1 uncultured Oscillospiraceae bacterium | reverse complement strand
GTTCATCGCCGCAATCAGCATGATTTCACAAGGGTAGGTCAGGCTGCCGCTTACCCGCGAAAT
This sequence comes from uncultured Oscillospiraceae bacterium, assembly GCA_964520995.1. GTDB lineage: Bacteria > Bacillota > Clostridia > Oscillospirales > Ruminococcaceae > HGM13222. Next base: position 1,982 of record CAZFQM010000340.1, on the reverse strand, counting down.
GGTTACCTTGCCGTCCTCCAGGGGCTGACGTAGGATTTCCATTGCCGCCTTGCTGAATTCGGGCAGCTCATCCAAGAACAAGACGCCGTTATGCGCCAATGAAATTTCACCCGGTCGCGGAATGGCACCGCCTCCGGATAAGCCCGCCGCCGAAACCGTATGATGCGGTGAACGAAAGGGGCGTTGCACGATAAGCGGCGTATCCTGTGGTAGCATCCCCGCTATCGAATATATTTTGGTTGTTTCGATGGATTCTTCAAAGGTCATATCGGGCAAAATGGAGGGAAGCCGTTTTGCCAGCATACTTTTTCCCGAACCGGGAGGTCCGATCAGCAGGGCGTTGTGTCCGCCTGCCGCCGCAATTTCCAAGGCTCTTCTTGCGCCGGGTTGTCCCTTTACCTCGGAAAAGTCCGGGGCGAACACCTCGCTTTTGTGAAAGCTTTTGAGCGGTGCCGTGGCTTCCAGCTTGCGGGCACCGACCAGAAAATCAATCAGCTCATGAATATGCTCGATGCCGAACACCCGTATTCCTTCGGCAACGGCGCCCTCGGTTGCGTTCTGCTTCGGGACGAAAACATTTTGATAGCCGTTTTGCTTTGCTTGCAATACCATCGGCAGGACGCCGTTGACCGGGCGCACCTCTCCGTTGAGGGCAAGCTCTCCGACAAAGGCGGATTGCTCCAAATTGCAGCTTAATTGCTCGGTTGCCGTCAGGAGTGCCACCAAAATCGGCAGATCATATAACGGTCCGGCTTTTTTGATGTCTGCCGGTGCAAGATTTACCGTAATTTTATTGACCGGGAATTGATAGCCGCAATTTTTGATTGCGGAGCGGACGCGGTCGCGGCTTTCTTTTACCGCCGCATCCGGTAAGCCGACGATATCGAAGGACGGCATTCCGTTTGTGATGTCAACCTCGGTATTCACCGAAAAAGCAGCCATCCCCAACAAACCGAGACTGTTTACCTTTGCATACAAAGCTGTCACCCCTGCTTTCTGTTTTAAAAAGCGATTGTCCCTTGCAAAAGGCGAATCGCTTCTCAGAGAAAAGATCGCCTTTACGAATTTTCCCAAGTCTACTGATTTTATTTTACTATTAAAGGAAGAAAAAGTAAACTGTTATTTTAATACATTTTTTCGAAAAAATCAATCTCTCCGAAAAGAAAAAATTTTTTCGGCGTTCTCACCAATTGGCTGCCTGAAATTCCTCTGTTTTTCGCCCTTAAAATTTCAAAAAAGGGGTTTTCTTTTTTTTTCAAATCGCTATAATATAGGTGAACAGAGTAAAGCATGACCGCGGCATTGCTTCATCTCGGCAAGATAATTTTATTATTTGTGCAGAAAGGGTATCGGCTGCGTTGGCGCCGATAACGGTAGCTGCTATGTTCCAGCTAAAATGGATTTGGAAAAACATGGAGGGAAAGCGTTGGCAATATCTGTTGGCTCAGCTTCTCTCCGCAATAGGCGCAGTGATGCTCCTAATCAATCCCATTATCTCGCAAAACATCATCGACTTTGTCATCGTTGGGCAGACCGATTCCGCAACCGGACAAACAGTTCGACACATTGAGCTGTTGGTGCCGTTGGTAATCGGCTTGGTTTTGTTCGACCTGCTCCGCAGTGCGATTTCCTACCTGACGATTATTTTCAGTGAGCGCAGCTCTCAGCACACGGTCTGCAAAATCCGCAACAAGCTGTATACCAATATGCAACAGCAGGATATGCGGTTTTATGCGCAGAATCGAACCGGTGACCTTATGACCCGCACAACCGGAGATTTGGATTTGGTGCGGCACGTGATTGCTTGGATTTCTCGTGTGGCAGTGGAGGCAATCGTCATGTTTGTTGCCACAACCGTGTATCTGATGACGGTTGATATTTTGTTGACCTTGATTTTGCTGGCGATTACTCCGCTAATCTATGTCGTCAGCACCAAATATTCCAAAAAGGTCAAGCCGCTTTATCAGGATTTGCGGGAAAAG
>CAZFQM010000339.1:0-2046 GCA_964520995.1 uncultured Oscillospiraceae bacterium | reverse complement strand
CTGCGATCACAACATTTATAATGATACCAACGAATTGCTTCGTTGCAAAGCAACTTTCGCAATTCTGCGATCACAACATTTATAATGATACCAACGAATTGCTTCGTTGCAAAGCAACTTTCGCAATTCTGCGATCACAACATTTATAATGATACCAACGAATTGCTTCGTTGCAAAGCAACTCCCGCAATTCTGCAAACATTCGAAATCCGCGGATTTACTTCGTAAATCGCTGCTTTCTCATGTTTGGCAGGTCCTAAGCTCAAAAGCTCTTTCGTGCGGGCACGAAAGTCCTTTTTGAGCTTGGACCTTGGTATCATAACACATTTTCCCCAAAAAAAACAATAGGGGCACGGCACGGGGGTTTTGTAAAATCCGGTGAGTGGGAGAAAGGAGAATAATCCATTACCCTCAAAAGAGGATAATTGGATTATACGTAAGGAATAGAGGGGATTTTAAGGAAACAGGGCGACTTCAAGGGAGGAAGGATCGAAAATGGAGAAGAAAACGAAAGCGGTAATCTGTATTTTGGGGAGCGGGCTGTGCTTTTCGCTAATGACGGTTTTCATCCGTCTGGCGGGCGAGGTGCCGCTGATGGAGCGAACGCTCTTTCGTAATCTGGTGGCTGCGGTTCTTACCTTTTTTATCCTGCGAAGGAGCGGTACGGGATTTCATATCGGAAAGGGAAACCTTAAATATCTGATTGCAAGGTCAGTTTTCGGAACGATCGGGATGGTGTGCAACTTTTATGCGGTGGACCATCTGCTGCTCTCGGATGCCAATATGCTAAATAAATTAAGCCCGTTTTTTGCGATTCTGGCAAGCTATTTTCTGTTAAAGGAGAAATTAAAGCCGGTGCAGGTAGTGGGAGTGATTGCGGCATTTTTGGGAAGCTTACTGATTATCAAGCCTTCCGGAACATCCGGCATGGAGCTGCTGCCAAGCCTTTTTGGGGTACTGGGTGGTCTGGGAGCCGGTGTTGCGTACTCCTTTGTCCGGCTTTTGGGAATCCGTGGGGAAAATGGAAAAATGGTGGTGTTTTTCTTTTCAGCCTTTTCCTGCATCAGTCTGATTCCATTCGTGATTGCAACATACGAGCCGGTTTCCGGAACGGAATTTTTATACCTGCTTGCGACGGGGCTTTGTGCCTGCGGCGGACAGCTTTGCATTACGCAGGCATACACCTACGCTCCGGCAAGAGAAATTTCGGTTTATGATTATGCACAGGTCATTTTCTCGTCCGTATTCGGATTTTTCTTTTTTGCACAGGTTCCGGACGGCTACAGCATTTTGGGATATTTCGTAATCGTTGGCGTGGCGGTTGTTATGTTTTTGTATAATAATGGGCGGTTTTGCCGCAAGGAGCGCGGGCAGCATGTAGCGGAGGCGAAAAGTGAAAAAGTGAAAGGGTGAAAGCGGCTGTTGCAAAAATCAAAAAAAGTAGGTAGTTGAAAAAAAGCAGAAAAAATGATAGTATGTATTATGAGGGAGATTTTGGGAAAAGATTTGATTTTTGTAATTTCCGATAGGAAATCACGGGAAAGGAGAAGTCCATCGTGGATAAAAATGTCTATTTTGATGTCTGTGCATTGATTCTGCTGCTTGTACTGCTTGGCACAACGATTTTACGACGTATGTACAAGGGAAGAGCGAACCGGGGAATGCTCTATCTGCAGCTTACGGCTCTCCTTGGCTGTATTGCTGATATTTTTTCCGTTGTTATGGATAATGCATGCGAGCCGGATCTCGGGATTCGTTATTTTTCCCACTCCATGTATTTGCTGTTTCATTTATTGATCTGCTTTTTATACTATGCCTATCTGATTTCATTGACAGATATCTGGCATAAGTTTCGGAAGAGAAAGCTTGGATTTTTCTTACTATGTGTGCCGTATCTTTCCATACTTGGGCTGTTGATCGGAAATGTGAACTCACCGGGACTGCTTTTTTCCATCAACGAAAATTTGAAATATGAGCGAGGAACCTATTTCTTCCTGCTCTATCTGGTTTCTATTTTCTATTATGGAATTTGTGCGGTTCATCTGA
>CAZFQM010000338.1:329-2056 GCA_964520995.1 uncultured Oscillospiraceae bacterium | reverse complement strand
ACGCGTTTCTATCGGGCGTGCTTTGATGAATGCGCCGGCGGTCGTGCTGGCAGATGAACCGACCGGAAATTTGGACAGCAAAAACTCCCGTGAGATTGTGGATTTGCTGAAAATGTCGAACCAAAAGTATGAGCAAACGTTGATTGTCATTACTCATGATGAGAATATTGCCCTCCAAGCGGATCGAATCCTGGCTATCGAGGATGGAAAAATCACCCGTGATGAGGTGATCCGCAGATGAATATTTTCAATAGGATCACACTGAAGAGCTTGCGGAAAAACCGCGTCAGGACGACGGTGACCGTGATCGGGATTGCTTTGTCGGCGGCGATGATTTGCGCGGTTACCACCTCGGTTGCCAGCTTTCAGGAGTTTTTGCTTCAAAACTATACCTATCTTGATGGAAGCTGGCACGGCCACGTTACTGCGGATCGTGCTCTGCTCAAAAAGCTGAACGATTCGGAGCAGGTTGAAGCGGTGGTATCGGGACAATACCTGGGATATGCCGAGGCGGAGGGCTGTGAAAATCCCGACAAGCCGTATCTTTATCTGATGGGAGCAAGTGACGGCTTTGAGAAAATGATGCCGATTCACATCACCGGCGGGCGATATCCTCAAAATCAAAGTGAAATTCTTTTGCCGAATCACCTGAAATCAAACGGCGGTGTTTCTCATACTTTGGGAGAGCAGTTGACCTTAAAGGTCGGGGAGCGGATATCGGGCGGAGATGTTCTCTATCAGCAAAATCCCTTTATCTGGCAAGCGGATGAAAACGGGCAATCCGGCGATATCCCCGCCGAAGCTTTGCAGGTGCGGGAAACACGAAGCTTTACGGTGGTCGGCTTTTACGAACGACCGAGCTTTGAAGCGCGGTCTGCCCCCGGATATACCGCAATTACCCTTTCCGACCCGACTTCAACTACCTCACATTATGAGATTTATTTTAAGACGAAGGTGCCGAGTGAGGTTTACGAGGTGACAGCTGCGTTGTCGCAAAACGGCGATTATAATACCGACGTACTGATGATGATGGGAATCTCCAAGTATACGACCTTTTCTACGGTGCTGTACGGCTTGGTGGCAATTGTGATGGCACTCATTATGTTCGGCTCGGTGTCGCTGATTTACAATGCCTTTTCCATCTCGGTATCGGAGCGAACCAAGCAGTTCGGTCTGCTTTCTTCCATCGGCGCAACCAAACGGCAGCTTCGCCAAAGCGTGATTTTTGAAGCACTGGCGGTCAGCTTGGTCGGGATACCGCTCGGTATCGCAGTCGGTATTTTGGGAATCGGGATAACGCTTTTCATAATCGGCAACCGCTTTATGGCGATTGGAAACAGCTTTGCGATTCCGATGCGTGTTTGTGTCTCCCCACTGTCGGTGGTGCTTGCGGTTTTGATTTCTCTGGTGACAGTGTTAATCTCCGCATGGATTCCGTCCAAGCGTGCAATGCGGGTGACGGCGGTAGAGGCAATCCGGCAGAGCAAGGATGTGAAAGCCGATAAGGTGAATCGGAAAAGTGCAAAGCTGACCTATCGTCTATTCGGACTTCCCGGCGTTTTGGCGAGTAAGCATTTCAGGCGCAGTCGGCGGAAATATCGTGCTACGATTGCAAGCCTGTTTATGAGCATTGTACTGTTTGTGTCGGCGAGCGCCTTTACCGGATATCTTACACAATCGGTGGAGGGGAGCTTTGCAACAGCCGATTATGATTTGCAATATGTCAA
>CAZFQM010000338.1:0-319 GCA_964520995.1 uncultured Oscillospiraceae bacterium | reverse complement strand
GGAGGAATGCGCTACCCAAGAGCTGTTTCAGACACTTCGCAGCGCCAAAGCAGTGACCGACGGCTGTTATGTCGGAGGATACAGTGTAATCGGCATTTTGTCACGAGAGGAGATATCGACCTCATTGCCCGACATTTTTGCAAGCCGCTTGGTCGGGCAAAATCCCGAAATTACTTTTTCCGTTTATTTTATGGATGACGATTCGTTCCGAAGCCTGTTGCGAAAAAACAACCTCAGTGTTGACCCGTATTTTGACACAGCGGCACCGCAAGGAGTGGTCTATGACACCTATCGCGTATTTGACAGCGAGGAGGGCAGG
>CAZFQM010000337.1:0-2079 GCA_964520995.1 uncultured Oscillospiraceae bacterium | reverse complement strand
TCTTCCTTTCCCTTTTAGAATTTAACCTCGAAGCATTTTTTTCACTTTGTATCGCATAAAGGTAAAAAGCTTAATGAACCACAGACATCTTGTTTTCAAAATCGGCTTGTAAATCAGCAGCTCTTTATCTCCGCCGCTGTTACATTTTAAAGCATCCTGTGTCTGCTTGCAAAGCACAATTTCCTTCATATAAGCCTTTTTATCAAGCTTCTCCATTGCATTATCCGCGGCAAAGACCGACTCCAGCAGGATAAAGCAATTTTTCAAATGCATTTTTGCGATTGACGAAAACATTTCCGTCCCGACCTGTAGCCGATTGGAAAACGCAACCGATTCGTCGAAAATGCGTTTGGCAAATTCCACCTTTTTCGGGTCGATTCGTCTGGTCAGCGATGCCTTTTCATCGCAATAATAATGATAAAGCGGCTCATTTACCACCGCAATATGGGAATCCAGCGCCAAATAGCTCTGCTTAAACAGCATATCCTCTCCGATGTAAATGTCGGTAGCAAACCGAAGCATATTTTTTTGAATCAGCTCGGTACAGTACAGCGTCGCCCAAACAGCAGACAGCAATGTCTTTTCATATAATCCGCCGTAATACCGCTTGACCTGCTCCTCGGATAAAATATCCTCGCAATCCGGCAGAATAATGTCCGCCCGCTTTAATTCCTTTTTCAGATAAAACTCACGTGAAAACCCGCAAACAGCCGCGTTGCATCCGGTATCCAGGACTTTTCGAAGCAGCTTTTCGCACAATGTCTCATCTATCACATCATCGCTGTCAACAAACATCATATATTGTCCGTGTGCCTGCTCGATTCCGTAGTTTCTTGCCGAGGAGACCCCGCCGTTCGGTTTATGGTAAACCTTGACCCGTGCATCCTTCGTAGCATATTCATCGCAGATTTTCACGCTGTCATCGGAAGAGCCGTCATCAACCAGCAAAACCTCAATATCCTTTTCCGTCTGAGCCAGCAAGCTGTCAACACAAGCCGACAATCTTTCCTGCGCGTTATAAACCGGAACGATAATACTAATGGTCATCGCCGTTCTCCTATCGTCTCAAAAATTTATGATATACAAAAATTCGCACCCGATTCGGCAGCAGGCAAACTGCCGCCTGAGCCGAAACAGAGATGAAAAAATCTCCGAAAGAGCTGAACTTACATTTCCACAGATACTTACGGAACCGATAGACGCATTTCAGATATTTCAGACCGCCGCGACGGCTGTACATCGCCTGTCCTGCGCGCATCAACAGCAGCGGTTCCTCCAAATTCATCGCTTTTGCCCCGTTTTGAAGCATCCGCACCCACAAATAATAATCCTCGAAATAAGGGAAATGCTGATATCCGCCCACCGACAAAACCGCCGATTTTTTAAACATGACCGCAGGATGATTGATCGGGCTTCGCTTTCGGGCATAAGTGAGAATTTCCTCATGGGTCAGCGGCAGAGTCTTCACGGCGGAGACATCCTCGATATTGTCGTTTTGGAACTCCTTCACCGCACAGCTCAACAGGGAGATATCGGGATTTTGCCGAAATACCTCCAGCTGTTTTTCCATTCTCTCGGGCAGAGAAATATCATCGGTGTCCAATCTTGCCACCAATTCGTGCCGACATTCGGGCAAGCCTTTGTTCAATGCTTTTCCCAAGCCGACGTTTTCGGGAAGCCGAATGACATGAAACAAATCGGGATAATCCCGCAGATATTCTTCAATTACCGCATCCAATTCCGCTGTCAGCGGTCCGTCGCACACCAAAACAATATCATCCGTTTGCACCGTCTGCGACAAAATGCTCTCTACGCTTTGTTTAAAGTATGTTGGTTTTTCCTTGTGGTATATCGACATTAAAACCGAATATGCTTCCATTGTTCTCTCCTCTAGACATTCAACCGTACATTCATGCTATCAAGGCGATTCTCTTTTTCCGTGCTCCGAGCAAAACAGCTTATTTTGCTTGAAGCAACCGTAAAATCTATTATACTACATTTTTATCGATTTGTCATCTGTTTTTTATCGATCTGCCGCGGGATTCTTTTTTTGAATAACCGCTCTCGAAGAAAAGCTTT
>CAZFQM010000336.1:0-2097 GCA_964520995.1 uncultured Oscillospiraceae bacterium | reverse complement strand
AAGTGCAAGGGGAATTGCCGTCCACTGATATTTTTTGATTCCGCCGTAGTAATGCGTTTTGAACAGCGCCAGCTCATTGTCCTCATAAAGCGGTCTCGGCTTGAGATCCAATCGGGGAGAATCAATATGCGCTGCGGCAATCATGACACCTTCCTCTATCGGCTGTGTACCGAAGGTGGTGAGAATGATGGCTTTATCACGGTTGTTGTAATAGACTTTGTCTCCGGGCTGATATTGCTTTTTGTACTCAAAGGGAACAAAGCCGTGCTGCTTGGCTAAAGAAAGGGTATATTCCACCGCTTCCCGCTCTGTCTTTGAAGCATTTAAAAAATTCTTGTAATCCTCGCAGAAAGCATCGGCTTTGGACAGCTCCGCTTCATCAAGCAGCAATCCGCCGTTTTTCCGTTCCAGAAACAATTTTTCCTTTAATTCATTTCCCGCACTGTTTTTGTCCATCATGATCAGAATCCTTTCTGTGTATCATTCGCTTGCAGAGCCGTTTTGACCCTGCAAGCGTGTTTTTTAATTTTTGTAAAGCCTTGTATATATTTTATATGCCCTGTTAATGCTGTTGACATACTTTTCGGTGTCCTTATAGGGAATCGTGTGAATGGTTTTTCCGTCGTCGGAGTATTTGGGATTGTCCAACCATTTTTGGACGTTACCTCTGCCGGCATGGTATGCCATGACCGCCACGTCCCGCTCTCCGAATTCCTTTAGCAGCAGAGAAAGCATATAGGTGCCATATTGGATGTTGATGTCGGGGTCAAATACGTCATTTTGATAGGAAAGCTCTCGCTCATCCTTCATGCGGTATTTAACCCATTCAAAGGCGTCCGGCATAAGCTGCATTAAGCCGGAGGCACCGAGATGAGAAACGGCATTTGGGTCAAAACGACTTTCCGCATAGATGACAGCATAAATAAAATATTTATCCATGTCATATTGTGCGGCATATTGTTCTACCTGCTCGGTGAAACGTAACGGATAAAGCTTTTTCAGGAGGTAGCGCGGCAGAACAGCCGAGCCGACAATTGCCAAGATAAGGAGAAAAAACAGAAAAAATGCCAATCGCTTCTTTTTTGATTTAGCCATAATCCCTCCTGCCGTATCGACCTCGGAGCTTTTCAATAAGCTCCTGCGTTTCCGTTCTCAACTGTGCCAAGGTACCGATGTTACGGATGATATAATCGGAGCGACGAATGTAAAATTCGTTGGGATATTGTGATTTTAACCGACCGGTTGCCATAGCTTCCTCTATATTATCCCGTTGCATAATTCTTTTTATGCGGAGAGAGTCGTTCGAAATCACACTGACCGTAGTGTCACAGAGTGCATTTGCACCACTCTCAAATAGGGTGGGCGCATCTAAAACCGCAAATTCGGATTGCCCTTCTTGATATTGCTGCAACAACGCCTTGATGTCGGCAGTGATCTGCGGGTACATAATGCCGTTTAACACTTCCAGCTTTTTTTTATCATGAAAGACAATCTCTGCCAGCATGGAGCGGTTTAATGCTCCGTCTGCGCCGATTAGCTCTTTGCCGAAAGTATCGGCAATTGCGGCTAAACAAGGAGAACCGGGAAGCACCACCTCACGTGCAATCCGATCACAGTTAATGATATCGAAGCCATCCTCCCGCAATATTTGAGAAACGGTAGATTTTCCGCTTCCGGAGGAGCCGGTAAGACCGATCACGATCATGAACGAGTCCCCCTTTCGGATTATCTTTCCGCTTCCTGCTCGCTGAGGCGGATTACATCAAAGCCCGCCGCACGCAGCAAACGATTGTATACCGCCAAGCCGACCCCGTCCTTTTCGGGACAGCGTGCGTAAACAAGCTTGGCATTGAGGTCATCCAGCCTGCGCAGACAGGAGAAGAGCCGATGTGCCTGGGAGATTCCGTCATGTGGTGCGCCGTAGGATAAGGAGGGGATAGAAACCGAATTTTCTTCTCCGTCGAACAGTAATGCATATACGTCTTTTTCGTCGGGAGAGGTGTGTCGGTTCAGATAATCGGTAAATGTGCGGAGACTCCCTTCCAAAATAGTAACCTTGGCTTTCGGGGCATAATGCTTGTATTTCATTCCGGGGGA
>CAZFQM010000335.1:0-2115 GCA_964520995.1 uncultured Oscillospiraceae bacterium | reverse complement strand
CAATCGCATTGAGCACCCCTCCTTCCCGGATTCTCTGTCGGGGGTCATCTATCAGCCCGGTGCTTTCACCGCAATTACCGATGGGCAATTCAACCAACCGGTCAGCGACTCCTCCTATCGAGCTGCCCGTGATGCCCTCAACGGCTGGGACCCCTCCGGTGGCGCCATCTATTACTACAACCCCGCAAAAACCTCCAACGCCTGGATTCGCTCTCGTCCCGTTATCAAGCAGATCGGCAATCACCTGTTTTGCAGTTGATTGTTCTCCGCACAAGTCGCCCCTCCGCAGAACCACACTGCGTGAATCGGCGGCTTTTCTTTTGTCAATTCTTGTCAAACACCTGTCCGAATCGAGGCTTAAAACAGTGATTTTTCATATTGCTTTTTGACGACAAATGTGTTAAACTCTGACAATAGTGCTGTTGCCGTTGTCACCCGCTTTCGACATCCCGCAACCGCCGATAAAATGCTTATACAAAAGTAGGAATGATTATGAAAACTGTTAATTATCAACACACGAAGCTTGCCTGCTACTTTACATATCTTGCAATGTCTTCTGTCTTCAGCCTGCCGCCGCTCTTATTTGCCACCTTTCGGGAAATGTACGGCATCTCCTATACTCTGCTCGGCACGCTTATCCTTGTAAACTTCTGCACACAGCTCGGAATCGATCTGATTTTCAGCTTCTTCGGCAAATATTTCAATATCCACAAGACCATTCGACTAATGCCGCTCATTACCGCGGCAGGCTTAATCGTATATGCGCTGATTCCGCTCCTGTTTCCGCAATACGCCTATCTCGGATTGATTATCGGTACGCTGATCTTTTCGGTTGCGGCAGGTCTCGCAGAGGTGCTGGTCAGCCCCACCATCGCCGCAATCCCCTCGGACACGCCCGATAAGGATATGAGTATGCTGCATTCCCTGTACGGCTACGGCTTTGTGGGAGTGGTTTTGGTCAGCACGCTGTTTCTCCGCTTCGTCGGGAAAGAATACTGGATGTATCTGACCTTTTCCTGGGCAGTTCTGCCAATTATCGCTTCCATCTTTTTAATGGCGGTTCCGCTCCCGAACATGGATATGTCTCACAGCGCGGAGACTACCGAAAAATCCAAGCACAGAACCAAAAGCTTGTTGCTCTGCATGGCTTTCATCTTTTTAGGCTCCTGCGCCGAAAACACCATGGCAAACTGGATTTCCACCTATGCTGAAAATGCACTGCGTATGCCGAAGGTATGGGGTGATATCTTCGGAATGTGCCTATTTGCGATTCTTCTGGCACTTACCCGAACCGCTTATGCAAAATACGGCAGAAATATCTCTAAGGTGCTGACCGTGAGTATGCTCGGCGCAATCGTTTGCTATCTGCTCGTTGCGTTCTCGCCCAATGCCGTTCTCTCTCTGGTTGCCTGCATTGCCGTCGGTATTTGCTCCTCCATGCTGTGGCCCGGCACACTGATTCTGATGGAAGAAAAAATTCCCCATGTCGGCGTTGCCGCCTATGCTTTAATGGCGGCGGGAGGTGACTTTGGTGCATCCTTTGCTCCGCAGGTGCTCGGCATTGTGGTTGATAACATCTCCGTTGCCGATTGGGCAAAATCACTCGGCAGTACTTTATCCCTTACGCCGGAGCAGCTCGGCTTTAAGGTCGGTATGCTGATTGCCGCCATCTTCCCGATTTTAGGCTCCATCCTTTTGGTCTACATGAAAAAACATTTCAAAAAAGCAGCGGCATAATCCGAACTACCGCATACCAGATATCATAAAACACAAAAGGGGCATCTTACTTTTTAACGGTAAGATGCCCCTTTTTATTGCTTGCAGCACTGTTTATCGGCGATATTTTTTTATGATTTCGGACATTTGCGCTTGCTTGCTTTCCATATCCGCTACCAAACGAAGCTGTGTACGGCAACGATCGAGATTATGATGCTCACGGTGAATCTTAAAATAAGTATCGCCGTTTAAATAATCGGTTAAAAACCGCATTCCACACTCAAAGGTCATCAGCCTCGCGCCGAACGGCAGATAATCAAGCTCTGTTTCATTCAGACTCTCTCCGCACTCCTCCAAAAAGCCTTTGCTGAACAGGTCAAACAGCTCTAAGCTCATGCT
>CAZFQM010000334.1:0-2115 GCA_964520995.1 uncultured Oscillospiraceae bacterium | reverse complement strand
AGTATTTAATTCTTTTTTATTTGATTTATTAGTATTTAATTGTGCGGTGTTTTCCGTACTCGGCATATCCATATACGGATTTTCCGTATGTGGTGTTTCCGTATGCGGTTCAGCCGTTTTCGGATTCTCCTGCGGCTTTTCGTATATGATATATTCCGTATCTGTAATTTTGCCTTTTTCGTCACGAAGTTGATTACGCTTAATATATCCCGCTGATTCCAATTCCTTTAATGCCGTTCCGATACTGTCAACACCCTCTTTGCAGATTGCCGCAAGTCCTCTTGTAGTATAATTCCAATCCTCCGGCAAAGATAAAATGAGTGATAACAGTCCCTTTGCTTTCAAGGATAATGATTTGTCCTTGAAGTGAAAATTTGACATCACAGTATAGTCTTGTGTTTTATTTACTCTGAAAACTGCCATTTCAAAAACTCCTTTCAACTTAAAAAGCGTCGGGATTTTTTATCAATCCTGACGCTCCGGTTTTGCATTTTATTTAAGATTTATATTTGATTTAATTTGAGGTAAAAAACAGCTCCGATTTTTTTATATCGAAGCTAATTTCAAGAATAAAAATATTTATTTTTTTAGGTTAATGATGTTTGTTGACTGTCTAAAACCCTTGATTTTACTGCATTTTTCGTTAAGTTCTGTAAGAACACTCGCACCAAAAAAGGGGCTGTCTCACTAAAAAGATGAGGCAGCCCCTTTTTTGAGATTAAGATTACTTCACAATTTCACCCTCGCATATCGGTGTCATTCCGTTAAGGCTGTTCCAAACCATAACTTTTGCGTTTGTGTATGCTTTGTCGGTGGTAAAAGCAATATCCTTGCCGTTATATATTGCCGACTGCGTTTCAACGAATGTATCGCCGTTGTAAAGGGCAAGAATAACCGTGTTACCGTTTTCAATATTTATCGGCTGAACCGTCAATGTCCTGCTATCCTCGGAAACGGTTGTTTTTGTTCCCTCGAATTTTACTATTTTAATTTTATATTCGCTGTCGTTGTAACCCGTTTGTGAATAGTTCAAGGTCAAAACAGTTTCATTACCTGTCAACGATATGCTTTTGGCTCTGCCGCTGTAAAGCGCTTGTGGTCCCGCCTTTAATATTCCATCGTGCTGTGCGGTTAATTTAATTGAAGTTGTGTTTGTCGGAACATAAATAATATATTCTCTTTCGGACGGGGTAAATGCTTTATTCCATACACCAGTGTTTGCCGAAAGTGAGGTGATTTGCCCATACACCTTGACAGTTACCGATTTTTCTCCGTAAATACCGCTTTCGTCCTTTGCTGTGGCGGTTATTTTTACCGTACCCGCTTTTTTCGGAGTAAGTGTTCCGTCTGCTGAAATTGTTGCAATTTCGCTGTTGTCAACCGTCCATTCAATATCTTTATTTGTTGCATTTTCGGGCGAAATAACCGCTGTGTATTGTGTTGCCTTGTCGATTTCGTCCGCACCGTTTATTGTAATGGAATTAACGAGTATCGGATTTACTTTGATTTCAGTTTTTCCCAAACCGTCAAAATCATAGGTTTTACTACCGCTGTCCGCAAGGAATGTTTCATCGTCTATAAATTCAATCGTCAATTTTTCATTTGCCGTTGCACTTTCCAATACATCAAATACCAAATCAAACGGACTTAATGTCGTGTTTATCTGCATATTTCCGTCATTTTTATATGTGCAAGTTAAATACAAATATGTGTAGCCGCCATTTGTTTCGCTTGATTGTTCTGTAATTGAAAAATCCTTTGCTTTTACTTCAGATAAATTCAATTTGTCGGAATATTTAATTGTCGCAACAAAATCCTTTGCCGTTTTGTCGGTTGCAAATGTTACGCTTTCGGTGATTCCGTTTTGCCCAATATCTGCACTTTCTGCGCCAGTGATTTTGATCTTGTTTATCTCGATAATATCATAGTATAAATTCAAGTTTTCGCTGATTGGAGTATCAGGCGGATATTCCTCGGTCAGTTCTTTGTCTTTATACAATTTTAAAGCATAGCCTTTGGGCACTACGATAGAAGTCGTATCAATATATTCGCCATAATTTTGAATTTTATCGCTAAGTATATTTCCACCATCATCATTTAAAACAATCCTGCACC
>CAZFQM010000333.1:0-2120 GCA_964520995.1 uncultured Oscillospiraceae bacterium | reverse complement strand
ATTCATTCAACCCCACACTTCCGTTATAATTTGCGTATTCTATGTATATGCAAAACAGTTTTTTAATATATTGGTAGTAACCGAAAAAGCTTCATTCGGCTCCGGCCAAAAGCAGTATTCCCGAAAGCCGAGCTTGGAAAAAGAGGGTGATGTTGATGAGAAAGAACAGAAAGCCGACGACCGCTTCTCGAACCGATTCCGAACGGAGCAAATCCTTTCGGGAAAAGCTGTCCGACGCCGTTGATATACCGCCGGAATCGCTTTACCGATTCACACATATGCAAATTTTGGGCAATCGGGAAATCGTGCTGGAGGGCTGTAAAGGAATCTTGGAATATGCTGATCATCTGATTCGTGTGGGAACCAAAACAATGGAAATCGGCTTTTGGGGAAATCAGCTGACCTTAAAATGTCTGAATAACGATAATATTATCATCGAGGGAAATCTGGAGCGGATTGAATTTATCGTTTGAAGCTCATTGCTTTTTATCGAAAAGGAGGGCTGTGCTATCTTCACGGTTGATTTGATACGATATATAAAAGGGACGGTGCGCTTTCAAGCCTACGGAGGATATTTTGAGCGATTTATCAATTTGGCGGCGCAAAACGGGTATAGCTTATGGGGCATCTCCAAGCAAGAGCAAGCTTTCTTCGGCATGACTACGGTAAAGGATTACAGGAAACTCTCTAAAATCGCGAGAAAAGCGGGTGTGCGCCTGAAAATAATCGATAAAAGAGGATTCCCGTTTTTTATCCATCGCTATCGCAAAAGAGTCGGTCTTTTGATCGGCATTTGCTTTTTTGTGCTCTTTTTGCCGATGATGCAAAATTTCGTATGGGAAATTGACATCGTCGGAAATCAAGCTATTCAAACCGTGCAGATTGAGAAGCTGGCAAAAAGCCTGGGCTTGCACCCCGGTGCCTATCTTCACCATATCGACTTTGCGCAGATACAGCGTGAAATGGAACTTCAACTTCCCAATATTGCATGGATTACGGTGAATCACTATAAAACCAAGGTAGTTATTGAGCTGTGTGAGGGCAGAAAGCTCCCTGAAATGGAAAAAAAGGATATGCCCCGCAATTTAGTGGCAAAAAAGGACGGAGTCATCAAATATCTGGAAATTTACAGCGGACAGAAAATCGTAAAACAGGGAGATGTTGTGTCGGCAGGTGATTTGCTGGTAAGCGGAATAGAAGAGGATTCGTTCGGGCAAACGCACTTTTATGCTTCCCATGGAAAGGTAATTGCCGAAACCTATCATACACATAAATTTGCTCAAGCGCTCGAATTTTCCGACAAGCAATATACGGGACAACTGAAAAAGAGATATTACCTTAATCTGTTCGGGTTAAAGGTGCCGCTCTTTCTTGCTTTTCATATGGAGGGGGATTTTGAACGCTCGCAGCATTATTCGCCGCTCATCCTATCGAAAAAGCAGCTTCCATTGGGCTTGTACACACTGGAATATCGGGGATATCAAACGAATGTCGGAAAATATACACCGCAACAAGCAGAGGAAATCCTGCTCAGGCAAATTGAGGAATATGAAGCAAAAGAATTAAAGAATGTAACAATCATTGCCAAGGAAACGGAAAGGGGAGAAACGGAAAACAGCTGTGAAATTACCGTTTCCTACACATTAGAGGAGGATATTGCCAAGGAAGAAGAAATCCTGCTGCAATAAATTCGGCAGAAAATGAGCGATTTTTTTGAAATAGGGTATTGACAAATAAAATAGATTGTGGTTTAATATTATTAAACCAATGATGAGGAGATAAAACCGGTTACGAGCTCACAGAGAGTCGGGGATGCTGGAATCCCGACAGAAAACGGATCGGACAAATGGACCTCGGAGGGCAAGGTGAAAAGCAATTGCTCAGCATCTGCGTAGCATTCGCTTAGTATCCGATGACGTTCGCCTACGTTACAGGGCAAGAAATGTGTTGGCATTTCGATGAGGTGGCTGTAATATTATGTTACGGCAATCAAGGTGGTACCGCAGGAATTTTACGCCTGTCCTTGTTTAAGGACAGGCGTTTTTTGTTGTTTGTACCGAAACGCTTTCCGTCATCTTATTCCGACGAAAATAAAAAAAGTAGACTGTACTGTTATGAAA
>CAZFQM010000332.1:1120-2122 GCA_964520995.1 uncultured Oscillospiraceae bacterium | reverse complement strand
CGATTGCTTGGATAATCAGCAACTTTTTGTTGCTTAAAAAGCCGTTGTGAATAATGGAATACAGCATAATCAAGCTGATTGAGGAGGCAATCAGACAAAAAAGCATCAACAGCTTGTCTATTGATTTCAAGTATTCCCAGACGGCATGAAAAAATCTTTTCACCCGGTTGCTCCTTTCTCGGTCGGAATAATATCGGCGTGCTTCGCAGGGAAGAAATGCGGTTAAAACAATCCGGTGATGGTGCCGGTACGGTCGATGTCAATGCGGAGAGCCGCAGGCGCTTTCGGCAGACCCGGCATGGTCATAATGCTTCCGGTTAGGGCAACAACGAAGCCGGCGCCTGCAGAAAGCTTCAAGTTGCGCACCGTTATTGTAAAATGCTCCGGACGACCCAACAGCTCCGGATTGTCGGAAAGCGAATATTGCGTTTTTGCCACACAGATCGGCAGCTTATCGGCACCGAGCGCTTCAATTTCTTTCAAATCCTTTTCCGCTTGGGTGGTATATACCACATCATCTGCGCCGTAAATATTTTTGGCAATGCAGGCAAGCTTTTCCTTGATGGGCAGCTTTTCGTCATAAAGCGGGTGAAACGCAAGATTGCTGTTTTTGGGGTCTGCGATGGTATCACAAACGATTTTTGCAAGCTCAATACCGCCGTCACCGCCCTTGGCAAAGACGTCGGCAAAGGCATAGCTGACACCCATCTCGGTGCAAAAATCATGGATATATTGAATTTCGGCATCGGTATCGGTGGCAAAGCGATTGAGCGCTACAACCACCGGAACACCGAATTGATGCATATTTTCGATGTGCTTTTGCAGATTGACAACGCCTTTTTTTAAGGCCTCGACATTTTCGTTGCCTAATTCGGCGCGGGGAACGCCGCCGTTGTATTTCAGCGCACGAATGGTGGCAACCAACACCACGCAGTTCGGCGTTAAGCCACCGAAGCGGCATTTGATATCGAAGAATTTTTCGGCACCGAGATCGGAGCCGAA
>CAZFQM010000332.1:0-1101 GCA_964520995.1 uncultured Oscillospiraceae bacterium | reverse complement strand
GTGCCAGCTTAGTCGCACGCAGAGAGTTACAACCGTGTGCAATGTTGGCAAAGGGACCTCCGTGCATGATGACGGGAGTGTTTTCCAGCGTTTGAACCAGATTCGGCTTGAGTGCGTCCTTGAGCAGAACCGCCATTGCGCCGTTTGCCTGCAGGTCGCGGGCATAGAGCGGCGTTCCGTCATAGCGGTAGGCAACCAGAATGCTTCCGAGACGGTTTTTCAAATCCTCTAAATCGGAGGCAAGACAGAGAATCGCCATGACCTCGCTGGCAACGGTGATTTGGAAGCCGTCCTCACGCGGAATTCCGTCTACTTTTCCGCCCAATCCCACCACGACATTACGCAATGCGCGGTCATTCATATCCATACAGCGCTTAAAGAGGATTCGGCGGGGATCGATGCCAAGCAGGTTCCCTTGTTGCAGATGGTTGTCAATCAACGCGCAGAGCAGATTGTTGGCTGCTGTTAATGCGTGCATATCACCGGTAAAATGCAGGTTGATGTCCTCCATCGGGACAGCTTGGGCATAGCCGCCGCCTGCCGCACCGCCCTTAATGCCGAAAACCGGACCGAGAGAAGGCTCCCTCAATGCCAAAATCGCCTTTTTTCCGATTTTTTGCATTGCTTGTCCCAGACCGACGCTGATGGTCGTTTTTCCCTCTCCCGCAGGGGTCGGATTGATGGCGGTAACCAAGATCAGCTTGCCGTCGGGGCGGTCTTTTACCTCTTCAAATAAGTCTTCGGAAAATTTAGCTTTGTATTTCCCGTACGGCTCCAAAAAATCGGCGGCCACACCGATCTTTTCGGCAACCTCGGAAATCGGAAGCATTTTCGCGTTTTGAGCAATTTCAAGATCTGTCAACATTTTTATCCCCCTAATATATAGCGTTCGGCGTTACAATGCCGAAAAACTTTTTCTTTTTTGTTGAGGCACAACTCTTTTAGAGTGCGAAGCGAGCGTTGCGTGGTGTATTCCGTCTTTGGGCAGAGAAGACAAGGTGCGGTGTGCCACCACGATTTGAGCCATTCGGGACGGACAAGTCGGGAGACTTGCCCCTACATTTATTTAGGCACAAACCAATTGCGCAGCGAAGCGAGCAG
>CAZFQM010000331.1:0-2126 GCA_964520995.1 uncultured Oscillospiraceae bacterium | reverse complement strand
TAAAAGTTGGAAATGGTCAAAATAGGATGCCAAAATCGGGAAGCTTAGTTGCTCATGGAGAGAATGACTCCGAATGAAACGGCGGGAACAAACCAAAGCACACCCGCCAGGTACATTGCCGCCAAAACCGAGACCGACAAAATATTCACCGATACCCAGATGAGGTTGGCTGTGTACTGTGTTTTCAGCCAAACGTCCACATGACTGCGGTTAAGCTTTTCGTAAATCTCCCTGTTTTCCTCTTCCCGTGCGAAAACCTGAGTAATCTTGGTTCCGTCAATACTTTCCTGGAAGTAGGCGTTCATATTGGAACCCTTGTTGGAAATCTGTTGCCAGCCCCGTCGTTGCTTCGGCTTCAAAATGACGGCAACGATTACAAAAAGCGGTAAGCCCGCAATGACAATCAAGGAAAGCCTGACATCGACCGCAAACATAAAAATACCGATAAAAATCAAATTGAAGATTTCCAGCACGAAATTAACGATACCGTTTGACAGAGTGTCCGACACCGAGTTTACATAATGGACAACACGAGTCAGAATTTTACCGTGCGGGCGGTCATCGTAATACTGAAAGGGAAGCTGCTGTAGGTGGTCGAACAAATCCTTTCGGATATCGTAAACGATCTCCTGCCCGATTTTGGTCATAATACGGGAGCGAAGAACGGTCAGAAAAATGCTGACGACAATCGTTAACAGCATAAGTCCTGTCAGCAAAAACAGCTCCGGCAATTTTTCGGTTCCGCCCGGAATGGTCACATCAACCGCATACTGCAAAATCAGGGGACCGAACAAGGACGCAATGACCGCCAAAATACTGCAGGTCAACGCGGCAAACATTTTCTTCGCGTGCTTTTTTACATATTTCATGGCACGCTTGAGGTGCTCCATGCTAAAAGGAGTTTCCAGGGTTTCGTCTACATCGAATTTATTTCTGGCCAACAGAAGCCACCTCCTTGTCCGCTTCCTCCGGCAAAGATTGCTGGATGGCGTAAATCTCATAATAATAGCCTTTTTTGCGGAGCAGCTCCTCATGGGTACCGCATTCGACGATACGGCCGTCGTTTAAAATCACGATCTTATCTGCCTGCTTGGTGGAAGAGATTCGCTGTGCGATAATAAATTTGGTACAGCGGAAGGAAAGCGACTTCAAGCTTTGCTGAATAAAATGCTCGGTCTCCATATCCACCGCCGAGGTGGTATCATCCAAAATCAAGATAGCAGGCTCAATTGCCAGCGCGCGAGCCAACGCAATTCGTTGCTTTTGCCCGCCGGACAGCCCGACGCCCCGTTCTCCGATGATGGTGTCAAAGCCATCCTCCATTTTGTAGATAAAATCCGCGGCAGCCAAATGTGCATATTTCTTCACATCGTCGCTGCTCATGGAGGAGTTGCCGTAAGCGATGTTCCCGTCTACCGTGTCGGAGAAGAGAAAAACGTCCTGCGTGGCGATACCGATGTTTTTCCGTAGGCTGTGCAGCTCCCAATCCCGCACGTCTACGCCGTCAACGGTCACGCTTCCGTCGGTGACATCACACAGCCGAGGAATCAAATTTAAAAGTGAGGTCTTTCCGGAGCCGGTATTTCCCATGATTGCCACCGTTTCGCCGGGGTTGACCTCCAAATTGATATCGGTCAGCACCCTGCTGTTGCCGATATTCAAATTGACATGGTGAAAGCAAATTTTCCCCTCCGGACGCTGCGTGGCGACCAGTGCATTGTCGCGGTTTTTGATAATCGGCTGTGCATAATACAGCTCAATGACCTTGTCGGCACTGACAAAGAAGCGTTGCAAATCGTTTAAAATCGTGCCGAGCATCCGCATGGGATTGGAGAGGGTCCAGGTGAGTGAGGAAAAGGCAAGCAGCTCACCCATAGTCAATCTGCCGAGCATGATAAAATATCCGCCGACCAACAGCGTGACTACCGACAGCGATTGTGCCAATCCCTCAATGGCGGGATAATAATCCAGCCAGGTCAATGCAGCCTTGAGGTTTGCTTTTTTGAAGTCGGCATTTTTGGTATCAAACTTCGAAATTTCGTAATCTTCCCGCGCAAAAGCCCTTACTACGCGGTTTCCCGCGATATTCTCCTGTGCCGAGGTGTTAAGCTGAGACAGCTTTTCCC